>SKSL01000088.1 GCA_007123015.1 Natronohydrobacter sp.
CATCAGAACCGCGCCATTGCAATGCAGGTGCTGCGCGCGAAGCTTTATGACATTGAACGCCAGCGCGCGGCCACCGAGCGCGCCGATGCCCGCCGGTCGCAAGTCGGATCAGGCGATCGGTCGGAACGCATCCGGACATATAATTTCCCGCAAGGCCGCATGACCGATCACCGGATCAATCTGACGCTCTACAAGCTGGATGCTGTGATGCAGGGCGATCTGGATGAGGTGATCGACGCGCTGATCTCCGCAGATCAGGCCGCCCAACTGGCCGAGATGGACAGCTGATGCAGGCGCAGCATTTGCTGGCCCAAGGCGTGCGCGCCTTGCAGACCGCCGGGATCGAGGGCGCGGCCCGTGATGCCCGTTGGTTGATGGCCCATGCGCTGGGGGTGGCACAAGACCGTCTGCTGCTGGCGCTCCACGATCCGGTGACCGAGGCGCAGGCCGCGCAGTTCCGCCGCGCGATCAGTGCACGCGCGAACCATCAGCCTGTCGCGCAGATCACGGGCCAGCGGCTGTTCTGGGGCCGTCGCTTTCGCGTCACGCCTGATGTGCTGGACCCCCGCCCGGAAACCGAAACCCTGATCGAGCAGGCGCTGGCCCAACCCTTTGCGCGCGTGCTTGATCTTGGCACTGGCAGCGGCGCGATCCTGTGCACGCTGTTGGCCGAACAGGTGGAGGCAACAGGGCTTGGGGTTGATCTGTCACCAGCGGCGCTGGAAGTGGCGCAATCCAATGCGGCAGCACTGGGTGTCGCCTCGCGCGCCGTGTTCAGGTGTTCGGATTGGTGCGCTGATGTGACCGGGCAATTCGATCTGATCGTGTCGAACCCGCCCTATATCGCGGCGTCAGAAGTCGCGGATCTCGCGCCCGAGACCCGCGACTGGGAACCGCGCATGGCGCTGGTGCCGGATCACTGCGACGGATCGGGTCTTGCAGCCTATCGCGTCATTGCGGCGCAGGCCCCGCGACATCTGGCACCGGGCGGACGGTTGGTGGTTGAAATCGGTCTGGGGCAGGGACCTGCTGTGCTGGCGCTGTTCACTGCGGGCGGATTGCAGGCCGGGGTCTTGTGCAAGGACCTGACCGGGCGTGCGCGCGTCGTGACTGCGCGGATGCCCGCAGAACTGTGACATGGCAAGCCCGCGCCTACCCAGAGGTTTTTTTGGGTATGGGGCTTGTCAGGCGCAGCGTGGCATGCGATGTCATGCTCACGAGAAGCCGACTAAGCGCTCTCTGGTATTCCCATTCAGCAGCCCGATTTGTTCGCGTCAGGGACATTCGAAACAGGGCCGCATGCTGTGCCAAGACTGGCAGGATAGAATTACGCATGAGATCACCCAATAAACGTTCGCGTTCCAAGTCGAACCGCCCCAAGACGCTTGGCAATATCGTCAACCGTGTTTTTGACAGCTCTGGCCCCGAAGGCAAGGTGCGCGGAACGCCGCAACAGATTATCGAGAAATACCAAGTTCTTGCGCGGGATGCGCAATTGTCGAACGACCGTGTCGCAGCTGAGAACTTTCAGCAGCATGCCGAGCATTACACGCGGCTTCTGGCGCAGGCGCAACGCGAAATGCAGGCCGAGCAGGAAGCGCGCCGTCAGCAACATGAAGAGCGCACCCGGCAGGCTCAGGAAGATCGGCAAGCAGAGCGTAACCAGGATCGCAATCAAGATCGGGCGCAATCGGGTGGCGCGCAGCAGAATCACAATCGTCGCGACACGCAACGGCCCACAGCTGACACAGCTGCACGGACACAGGACGCTGCCAGTGATACAGCGCCGCATGGCGCCTTTGCTGTGCAAGAGGGTGATGTGCAGGCTGATCAGGACAGTCTGGTCGAAACACCTGAAAGCAAGGCTACTGCGCCTGCTGAGCAACCAGATGCGCCCGAGCCGGCCGCAAAATCTGCACCAGTCCCACGCAAGCCGCGCGCGCCCCGGAAAACCGCAGCAAAGAAGAATGCAGAGCAGACGGTCGAACCTGATACGGCACAAGACACGAAGCCTGAAACGACCGCTGTAGGTGACCCGGCCGATGCGCCCCAAAAGCCACCGCGTCGATACACCCGCAAAGCTCGTGAAAAGGCCGACGCGGCGACGAATGAGGCACCATCGTCCGCAGCCGAGTGACCCGCCGGATCGCGTCGAATATGGCCCGTCACCCGCTGAAGCCTGGCACCGCGCGCGCGCTCAACCCGGGCGCAGCATGGTCATTTTGCGTTTCTTGCGAAAATGCGACGGGGGCTCACCAATGTGCTGGGCAAAAGCGCGAGAGAAATAGCCCGGAGTCGAAAATCCAAGATTTCGCGCGATATCCTGGACCGGTACATCGGTCTCGATCAGCATGCGCCGCGCCTCATAAAGCCTGCGTTCCTGCAGCATGGCCAGCGCAGTGCGTCCGCAACTGGCGCGGCAGGCGCGTGTCAGATGTGTTGGCGTCACCCCTAGCGCCGTTGCATAATCGGTCACATTCAACGCAGACCCGAATTCGCGCTCCAGCAAGGTTGCATAGCGCGCGGTCAGGCGCTCATTCGCATTCAGTCGCGGGCGGGCAGTTTGGCCTTCACCAGCCAGCGCGTGCGCGTGACGTTCAAGCCAGATCGCCAGCAGGCCCAGCTGATGAAGCGCGGCCTGCTCTGCCTTGGGGCGCCCGCCATCAAGCTCGCGCTGCACAGCATCAATGATATGCGCGATTTCAGCATGCTGGGCCGCGTCGCGCAGGCGCAGATGCATCGGATGTTCGGGCATTTCCAACCCGTGGGACTGACCGAAATAAACGGCTGTGCCCTGCACGCGGGTCAGCGCCTGAAAGCCGTGCAGGGTCCCGGCGGGAATATAGATCGCGTTATGCGGGTGAAATCCCCGCAGGCTGCCCCCCAGGTTGATCCGGCCCTGGCCTTGCGTGAACCACAGGAACACGGGCTCGCGCAATGCGCGCATGGTTTCCAGCTGCCATTTCGGCGCTGCGGCGAATTTCGAAATCGGCAGCAGGCGCAGCCGCTTGCTCGGTTCAGGTATCCTGATCATTATGCCCGTATCCCCCCGGAACGCGTCGAGAGTAGGACACGAGGGCAGTAAGGGAAGCTTTTTTGCTCACGGCGGCGTGAAATTCTGTAATCGCAAGAATAGCCGTTGCAAAACGGTGACTCTTTAATCAGCGCGCCCAAACAGGTCCTGCCATGCCTGCATTCGCGCCCTGAACCAGGTGCGCTGGCGTTTGGCATATTGGCGCGTGGCCAGAGTTGCCGCGGAAATGGCGGACGGTAATGACATCTGGCCGTTCAGATACGCGATCAGTTCGGGCGCGCCGATGGCTTTTGCCCATGCTGCGCGGGGGTCCCAGTGGGGCAGGGCCGCGCGGGCTTCGTCCAGCGCGCCCTGCATCATCATTTGCGCGAAGCGGTCGGCGATTCGCGCGTCCAGCCAGTCCACTTCGGGACGCACAACATAGGCCGTGGTTGCCGCGACTGGCAGGATCGGCGGCGGCGTCTGGTCCTGCCAGACTGCGAGGCCCTGGCCCGTCACTTGCAACACTTCCCATGCGCGCTGGACGCGTAAGGGATTCGCCGTGTCGATCCGGTCCCGGGTGGCGTGGTCCAGATCACGCAGCAGCGCATCCCGCCCGGCTTCTGCCAGCAGGGCATCCGCCTGCGCGCGAATCGTTTGGGGGATGGGGGGGATCTCGACCAGACCTTCGGTCAGAGCGCGGAAATAGAGCCCGGTGCCGCCGACGATGACAGGGTTGCCATGTTCGGACAGAAGCTGCGTGACCGCGCGCAGCCAATGCCCGGCGGACCAATCCTGATCACGGCGGACATGACCATAAAGCAGATGCGGGACCTCGGCGCAGTCCTGCGCATCCGGACGGGCCGAGAGCACCTGCCACATATCATAGACCTGAAGCGCATCGGCATTCACGATCACACGGCCCTGCGCGCGCGCCAGCGCCAGCGCCAGCGCGGATTTGCCGCTTGCAGTGGGACCTGCAAGAAGTACAGGCCGCGCCGGGTCGGGGGGCGCGGCTTCCAGCGCGGCGAGAGCCCGCGCCAGAGGGTCGGTATTTTTCCCCATCTGCGCCTGCTTTGCGATTGAACCTGCGCCTGTTTTCCGACATTTTGCGGGGCGATGAAAGCGCTTGGTCCGTATTTTGTGCAGACCCTGCGCGCGACAGGAAGGACAACCCCGTGACAGACAGCCCGCAGACCACCTATAGCCGTGTCATGCTCAAGATTTCGGGCGAGGCGCTGATGGGGGATCAGGGCTTCGGGCTGCACCCGCCCACAGTTCAGCGCATCGCGCGCGAAGTGAAATCCGTGCATGACATGGGTGTCGAAATCTGCATGGTCATCGGCGGCGGCAATATCTTTCGCGGTCTGCAAGGCTCGGCGCAGGGGATGGAGCGCACGCAGGCTGATTACATGGGGATGCTGGCCACAGTGATGAACGCGCTGGGCATGCAGACGGCGCTGGAAGAGCTTGGGGTCTATACCCGTGTGATCAGCGCCATTCCGATGGATCAGATCTGCGAGCCCTATATCCGCCGCCGCGCTGTGCGCCATCTGGAAAAGAAGCGGGTCTGCATCTTTGCCGCTGGTACCGGCAATCCCTATTTCACGACTGACACGGCTGCGGCTTTGCGCGCCTCGGAAATGGCTTGCGAGGCGATCTTCATGGGCAAGCAGGTGGACGGGATTTATGACAGCGACCCCAAAACCAACCCGGACGCCAAACGCTATGCCGAGATCAGCTATGACGAGGTGCTGCGCTCGAATCTGAAAGTGATGGATGCGTCTGCGATTGCCTTGTGCCGTGACAACAAGATGCCGCTCATCGTGTTCTCACTGGATGAGCCAGGGGGCTTCAGCGGTATCCTGCGCGGCGAGGGGACATACACGCGCGTGCATGCGTAGGGCATGGTGCGACAAGGCTTACAAATTGCGCATCTGCAGGGTAGAACGCCGCAAGGTCCCGGATTGGGGAAAAGCAGAAGACAGGGAAGCTGGACATGTCCGATGAGCTTGAAATTGATATCGATGACCTGAAACGCCGTATGGATGGGGCCATGGCGGCGCTGCGCACGGAATTTGCCTCGTTGCGCACGGGGCGCGGCTCGGCCTCGATGCTTGAACCGGTGATGGTGGAAGCCTATGGCCAGATGACGCCGATCAACCAGGTGGGCACTGTGAACGTCCCCGAACCGCGTATGGTCACGATCAATGTCTGGGACAAATCCATGGTCGGCAAGGTCGAAAAGGCCATTCGCGAAAGCGGGCTGGGGATCAATCCGCAACTCAATGGCACGATCATCATGCTGCCGATCCCGGAACTGAACGAGGAACGCCGCCGCGAATTGAGCAAGGTCGCCGCGCAATATGCCGAACATGCCCGCGTTGCGGTGCGCAACCTGCGCCGCGACGGGATGGATCAGGTCAAGAAAGCCAAGGCCGCCGGCATGAGCGAGGATGAACAGAAGCTTTGGTCAGAAGAAATTCAGGAATTGACGGATAAATATATCGGACTTGTTGATCAGACGCTTGAGGCCAAGCAGTCGGAGATCATGCAGGTCTGAGATGCATTTGATCGAGGGATGATGAGATGAACATTGAGCAGCGCCCGCCCGGCGATGATCCGGCCTCTGCGAATAACATGCATGTGGCGGTGATCATGGACGGCAACGGACGCTGGGCCAGCAATCGGGGCTGGCCGCGCCTTGTTGGTCACCGCAAAGGGGCGGAACGTGTGCGCGAACTGGTCAATGCCTGCCCTGATCTCGGGATTCGTTATCTGACGCTCTATGCGTTCTCGACGGAAAACTGGTCGCGCACCACCGAGGAGGTTCTGGGCCTGATGTCGCTCTTTGGTCGTTATATAAAGCGCGAAGCCGGGCGGATGAAGAAAGAAGGGGTGCGCATGCGCATCATCGGCGACCGGACCCCGCTGGACCCGAAACTGCGCGCTCTGTTCGACTGGATCGAGGAAGATACCCGGGACAATGACCGTGTGCATCTGACTGTTGCCATCAATTATGGTGGGCGCGACGAAATTCGGCGCGCGGCGCAATCTGTTGCACGCGCTGTGGCCTCGGGAATGCTTGATCCTGACATGATCAGCGACCAGACCCTGAACGCGCATATGGACACAGCCGCCCTGCCGGATCCGGATCTGGTGGTGCGCACTTCAGGCGAAACCCGCGTGTCGAATTTCCTGCTGTGGCAGGCCGCTTATGCCGAATATATCTTCACGCCGGTCCTGTGGCCCGATTTCACGCCGGAAACCATGAACACCATCCTCGATGCTTTTGCCAAGCGTGAACGCCGCTTCGGCGGTGTCGTCACATGAGCAGCAGCACAGGCAGTTTCGGCGATCTGCGCGCGCGCACGCTCTCTGCCGTGGTGATGGTGGCCTTGGGGGCCGGGGCAATCTGGGCGGGTGGGCTTGTCTTTACCGGGCTTGTTGTCATCCTGGTCGGACTGATGGTGTATGAGCTGTTGCGCATGCTCGACCCCGACAAGCGGCTGTCAGCAACACAAGCGCGCGCCCTAGGTGCCGGGGTCTGGCTGCTCGTGTTGGCATGGCAGCTGCCAGAGGCGCTGCGTGTGCCCGCGCTACTGTTGCCGATTCTCATCTTGACCCCGACTGTCCCGCGGGATCGGATCGTCTTCGCGCTCTATCTGGCGCTCATTCTGTTTGCAGGGCTGGGGCTGATCATCCTACGCGATGATTTCGGTCTGTATTGGGTGCTCTGGCTGGTGGCGCTGGTCATCGGCTCGGATGTCGCTGGCTATTTCGCCGGGCGGATCATCGGCGGCCCGAAGCTCTGGCCGCGGGTCAGCCCCAAGAAAACCTGGTCCGGGACACTGGCAGGCTGGGGGCTGGCAGCCGTGATCGGCGCAGGCTTCATGGGTGTGCTGGGCGTCGGGGCCGGGTTGATCGCCATCTCGGTGCTGGTCGCCATTGCCGGACAGGCGGGCGATATCGCCGAAAGTGCCATCAAGCGCCATGTTGGTGTCAAGGACAGCTCGAACCTGATCCCAGGCCACGGGGGCGTTCTGGACCGCTTCGATGCAATGATTGCCGCCGCCGCGCTGGTCTTCGTGCTGGCCGCGTTTGGGCTTCTGGGCTGAAAGGACAGGCTATGCGGGTTTCTGTCTTCGGGGCCACAGGTTCAATCGGGGAAAGCACATTCGATCTGTTGCGCCGCCGCACGGATATCACAGCAGTTGCCTTGACCGGTGGGCGCAATGTCGCACGCTTGGCCGAACAGGCGCGGCACTTGCGCGCAGAACTGGCCGTGACGGCCTATGATGACTGCTATCGGGCCCTGAAAGACGCGCTTGCAGGCAGCGGGGTGGAAGCCGCAGCAGGCACAGAGGCGCTGATCACAGCCGCAGAACGTCCTGCCGATTGGGTAATGTCGGCGATTGTCGGCGCAGCGGGCCTGTCACCGGGGTTCCGGGCCTTGGCGCAGGGGGCGACCCTGGCGCTGGCCAACAAGGAATCGCTGGTAACTGCTGGCCCGCTTCTGATGGCAGAGGCCGCACGGCACAAGGCCCGCATCCTGCCTGTGGATAGTGAACACTCTGCTGTGTTTCAGGCGCTGGTGGGCGAAGATATGGCAGCGGTCGAGCGTGTGATCATCACTGCTTCGGGCGGGCCGTTCCGGGATTGGACCAAAGCGCAACTGGCCCAGGCGACCTTGGCTCAGGCACAGAAACACCCCAATTGGGACATGGGCCAGCGGATCACGATCGATTCGGCGACCCTGTTTAACAAGGCGTTGGAACTGATTGAAACACGAGAATATTTCGGACTGGAGCCTGCGCAGATCGACGCTGTGGTGCACCCTCAATCGATCATCCACGCGCTGGTGGGCTTTCGTGACGGGGCCTTGATGGCGCATATGGGCGCGCCGGATATGCGCCACGCGATTGGCTATGCGCTCAACTGGCCCGCGCGCGCGCATCTGCCTGTGGCGCGGCTCGATCTGGCGCAACTTGGTCAGTTGAGTTTTGAAGCCCCCGATCCGGACCGCTTCCCGGCTTTGCGTCTTGCGCGCGAGGTCATGGCGCTGCGCGGCCATGCTGGTGCGGCCTTCAACGCGGCGAAGGAAGTGGCGCTTGATCAGTTCATCGCCGGGCGGATCGGGTTTCTGGGCATGGCGGCGCTGGTTGAACGCACGATTGACAGCCTTTTGTCTAACTCTGGCCTGACTGAGCCCGTAACCTCGCTTGATTCTGTGATGGCCATGAACCAAATGGCCAGAGAGGTCGCGGCAGAGCACGCTGCTGCGATGGTCTGAGCGGCGATACACTGAAAAGGGGATAGGTTTTGGATCTGGTCGGGCTGCTGCCGAGCTTCGGGAATTTCTTCTATACGATTGCGGCGTTCATTCTGGTGTTGTCGATCATCGTGGCAGTGCATGAATACGGCCATTACATCATTGGGCGGATTTCTGGCATTCATGCAGAAGTGTTTTCCATCGGCTTCGGCCCGGTGCTGGCAAGCGGGACGGATCGACATGGCACCGTCTGGCAGATCGCAGCGCTGCCCCTGGGGGGCTATGTGAAATTCGCAGGTGATGCCTCTGCCGTGTCCAGCAAGGATGAAGCGGGCATGTCCGGCCTGTCCGACGCAGAACGCCGCCGGACCATGCACGGGGCACCGCTCTGGGCGCGCGCGGCCACAGTCGCCGCAGGCCCCATCTTCAATTTCATCTTCGCGTTTTTCATTTTCGCGGCCCTGATCATGCAGGAAGGAATCGCCATCGAGGAACCTGTGGTGGGCGAGATCACCCCTTTGCCTGCGCAACCCTTCGAGCTTGCGCCCGGGGATCGTATTCTGGCGGTCGAAGGGATCGAAACTGAAACCTTGGCGGATTTTGTCGGCAGCAGTGACGCGCTGCCCGCGCAATCCGTGCTGCGCTACACTGTCGAGCGCGACGGGCGGGTGATGGATGTGACTGGCCCGCATCCGCAACCCCCGCTTGCAGGCAGTGTTGCGCTGCAATCTGCCGCGCGTGCAGCCCAGATGCAAAGCGGCGATGTGATCACGGCGATTGACGGGGTTGATATTCACACTTTCGCGGAACTGCGTGACATGGTGGCAGCCTCGGAGGGGGTGCCACTTGATCTGACCGTCTGGCGTGACGGGCAGACGCTTGCGCTGACCATGCAGCCGCGCAGCACGGATTTGCCGCTGCCCGAAGGCGGGTTCGAGACACGGTTCCTGATCGGGCTGACCTCTGGGGCGGTTTTCGAATATGGCACACGGAATGCGGGCCTGATCGAAGCCTCGCAGATCGCCACACAGCAGATATGGCGGGTCATCCGGACTTCGCTGGAAGGGCTGTATTATATGGTCGTGGGGCAGATCAGCACCTGCAATCTGTCCAGCCCTATCGGAATCGCCGAAGCCTCGGTCGCGAAAGCCAATGATGGATTGATCGAATTCATCTGGTTCATCGCTGTTCTGTCAGTCGCAATCGGGCTTCTGAACCTGTTCCCGATTCCGCCGCTGGATGGGGGCCATCTGGTCTTTCACGCCTATGAGGCCGTGATGCGCAGGCCGGCTTCTGATCAGGCGATGCGCGTACTGATCACGATCGGGCTGGCGCTGGTTCTGACCTTGTTCCTGTTCGCCATTTTCAATGATCTGACCTGCTGACGCAGGGCCTGTGCGGCATTGCCGTGATTGCGTCTCTGTGCTGCCCCAATTTCGCCTGAAACAAGAGCGATCTTGTGGCAACGGAGGGTAGTATGGCCTATATCGAATACGAACTGAACAACGCGCGTCTGCTCTGGACCAGGGTCCGTGAGCGCGTCCTGATCGTCGGGCTGATCATGCTTGCGATGCTGCTTGCGAGTGCGATCTCTGCAGTTTTTGGGCATATGCCGCACAAACTGTGACCCTGCTGACGTTTCCAGCGACGATCACCCGCGCATCAATCTTGTGCGGACCGGCTTTTTCATGGGGGTCCGCCCCTCGTATCGCGGCCCAGACTGTGCGGCCGATACATGTCGACCGATTAGGTCACAATCCCCCATTTTGCTGCTGATCGCTTTGACATCATCGTGCAGACTCGCTACGCAAGTCGCAACAATAAAGCGGTATAGTGGGGCCCGATATGCGCGGTGCGGAGTCTAATTTGTCTGCGCGCAAAGGAGGAGTGCGGCGCGGTCGGCATCTCTTCTCTGCGGCAGTTTTCAGTGCAATGACAGCAGTTGGCGCTGGATTCGCCTCGAGCGCGGATGCCCAGACCTTTCGTTTCAATACAATCGAAATTGACGGCAATATAAGGGTCGATGACTCCACGATTTTCGGCATAACCGGGATCGGGCGCGGCCAACCCGTCACGGCGGGTCAGCTTAATCAGGCCGTGTCAAACCTCGCGGCCTCTGGACTGTTCGAGGATTTTGATCTGGTGCCGCAAGGCAACCGCCTGATGATTCAGGTGCGCGAATTTCCGATCATCGGCATCGTGAATTTCGAAGGCAACCGCCGGATCAATGATGACGCAATCTCGGAAGTGGTGCAGACGCGGGGCGGTCGGGTGCTTTCGCCATCGGCTGTCGAAGCGGATGCGCGCGCCATCGCCGAGCTTTACGCCCGCCGTGGTCGCACAGCCGCAGAGGTCACTCCCAAGATCATCCCGCGCGGCAATAACCGTGTCGATCTGGCCTTCGAGATTCGCGAGGGCAATGTGGTCGAGATCGAGCGCATTTCCTTCGTCGGCAATAGCGCCTTCTCGAATTACCGTTTGCGTCAGGTACTCAGCACCAAACAGGCCGGGTTGCTGCGCTGGGTGA
Source organism: Natronohydrobacter sp. (assembly GCA_007123015.1). GTDB lineage: Bacteria > Pseudomonadota > Alphaproteobacteria > Rhodobacterales > Rhodobacteraceae > Roseinatronobacter. The sequence goes on from SKSL01000088.1 coordinate 10,813, forward strand.
TCCAGAGCGATACATTCATCGCCGAGCGGATCGCGCTCGACCGGCAGTTGCTGACCGATTTCTACCTTTCGCGCGGCTACATTGATTTCGAAGTGCTGTCCGTGACCTCTGAGATCGCGCGCGAGCGCGACGGGTTTTTCCTGACCTTCAACATTCGGGAAGGTCTGCAATACCGATTTGGCGATGTCACTGTGGTCAGCGAAGTCGATGGGCTTGACCCTGCCGATTTCGAGCGCGAATTGCGACTGCGCCCGGGCGTCATTTTCTCGCCCAATGTGCTTGAGCAGAACATCGCACGAATGGAACGGCTGGCTGAATTGCGGGGCTTGCGGTTCATCCGGGCCGAACCGCGTTTCACACGCAACAACCGCGATCAGACAATTGACGTGGAATTCGCATTGGTCCGCGGCGAACGCGTCTTCGTGGAACGCATCGACATTCAGGGCAACACCACCACTTTGGACCGCGTCGTGCGACGCCAGTTCAATGTCGCCGAGGGCGATCCGCTCAATCCTCGGGAAATCCGCGAAGCGGCTGAACGTATTCGGGCGCTGGGGTATTTCTCGGATGTCTCGGTCGAGCCGCGTCAGGGCAGTGCGCCCGATCAGGCCGTTGTCGATGTCGAGGTCGAGGAAACCACCACTGGGTCGCTTGGATTTTCGGTCAGCTACGGCGCAGCGCAGGGTGTTGGCTTCGGGATCACTTTTGCCGAGCAGAATTTCCTGGGGCGCGGGCAGCAGGTCGCTGTGGCCTTCAATACGGTCAAAGGCTCGCGTGACCTGTCGCTGAATTTCGTGGAACCCGCCTTCATGGGCCGGGATTTGTCCTATTCTCTTGGCGTGGGCTATCGCGAGACCCGAACCTTCTTCTCGGATTTCAACACGCGCGAGGCGTTTTTCAACAATGCCATCGACTTTCCGGTCAGCGAGTTCGGGCGGCTGCAATTGCGTCAGGGGCTTGTTCTTGACCGGTTGCGCGGTTTGAATGAGGGCCCCTATGCGCCCGGAGATGTGCGGCCTTCGACACGCCTTCTGGATGACCAGAGAGCCGGAACATCCATCACAGGCTCGCTCGGCTATACCTATTCGATTGACACGCGCAATGTGGGGATCGACCCGACCCAAGGCTATGTCTTCAGCTTCCGCCAGGATTTCGGCTTGGGCAACCAAAGCCGCCGCTTCATCAAGAGCGAAGTTCGCGCCGGGTATGAAATGGCGGTCTTCAATGAAGATGTGACGCTGCGCGGCGATGCGCGGGCCGGGTTGCTGCATATGGCCAGAGGCCAGTCGCGCTACCGCGAGCGCTTCCAGCTGGCCGATGTCATGCGCGGGTTCCGCCCTGGTGCGTCCGGGCCGCGCGACTTCTTTGCGACCAATGAAGATGTGTTGGGCGGCAACAAGTATTTCACAGTCTCGGCTGAAATGCAGTTCCCGCTGGGCACGCCCGAGGAATACGGCCTCAGTGGTGGGCTCTTTGCGGATGTGGGTTCGGTCTGGGGGTTCGACAGCGCGACGACAATCCAGACCACGCATCCGCTGCCCGATGGTGTGGATTACAACAAGATGCATGTCCGGGGCACTGTCGGCGTGTCGCTGTTCTGGGACAGCCCGCTGGGGCCGCTGCGCTTTGATTTCTCGCGCGCGGTGCGCAAGCTGGATCGGGATCGGACACAGAATTTCGACTTCTCGATTGTTTCCCGCTTCTGATGCGTCGACGCGGCGCGCTGGCCTCATATCTCGGGGCGGCAGGTCTTGCACTTGCCGCCCCGCTTCCTGCGCAGCCTGTGCTGGAATTCTCGCTGGGTGAAGACGCGCAGACGGCCGAGGTGGCCCAACTGTTGTTGCGCACGATTGATGACGAGCGATTGTTTCGCGAGTCAGAGTTTGGCCAGCGCGTGGCGCAAGAGATCGATACGGCCTCGCGCGCGCTTGAAGCGGAAAATGACCGTCTGCTCGCAGAACTGACAGCGCGTGAAGCCGAATTGACCGAGTTGCGCGCCGAAATGACCGTGGAAGAGTTCCGCGCCGCCGCCAGCGCCTTCGACATCGAGGCCGAAACGATCCGGCGCGATCAGGCCGAAAAACGGCAACGGTTGGTGCAGTTCGAAGACTCCGAGCGGCGGCGTTTTTTCGGGCAGTCGGCACCGGTTCTGCAACAGGTCCTGGAGCAATCCGGTGGGCTTGTCCTGATCGATGCGCGCGCTGTGATCATCGGAATTCCTGGCCTCGACATGACCGAGGAGGCTGTCGAGGCGATGAATACCGCGTTCGGCGATGGGGGCGATCCTCCTTTCCCGCTGCTGATTCCGTGAGCGTTTTCGCCTTCGCTTGCCAGCTTGACGCAGCCTTGCTAGAGCGGGTTCGCGCGTGCCGGGCAATTTGGGGGCACGGACCTGAAAGCTGGAAAGGACCAAGATGACCGACTATGTCCCTGCAGAGGCAGATCTCGCCACGATCATGCGGATCATTCCCCATCGTTACCCGTTTCTGCTGATCGACAAGGTGCGGGATGTGGTGGACAGGACCTCTGCTGTGGGCATCAAGAATGTGACCTTCAACGAGCCGCATTTTCAGGGCCATTTCCCCGGCGCGCCGATCATGCCCGGTGTGACGATTGTCGAAGCCATGGCGCAGACAGCGGCGGTGCTTGTGGGTCTTTCAGTTGGCTTTGGTGACAAGGCGCCGCTGGTCTATTTCATGTCGATCGACAAGTGCAAATTCCGCCGCAAGGTGGTGCCGGGCGATGTGTTGGAACTGCATGTCACAGTCAAGCGTGGGTCCACCAAGATCTGGAAATTCGAAGGCGTGGCCAAGGTGGATGGGCAATTGGCCGCAGAAGCCGAATTCGCCGCGATGATCGATCTGAATGCGACTGCGGTAGCGTGATCTCTGCCATGATTGACCCAAGCGCCGAAATCCACCCCATGGCCGTGGTCGAACCCGGCGCGCAGATCGGGCCGGGCTGCATGATCGGGCCATTTGCGGTGGTCGGGCCAGAGGTCACGCTGGCAGAGGGTGTCACCCTCAAACCCCATGCCCATGTCACGGGCTGGACCCAGATCGGGCCGGGCAGCACAGTGTTTTCGTTCGCATCGGTCGGTGAAGTCCCGCAGGATCTGAAATATGCAGGCGAACGCACGCAGCTGGTCATCGGCGCGCGGTGTCGCATTCGCGAGAACGCGACGCTGCATATCGGCACGGAACAGGGCGGGGGCGTGACCCGTGTGGGCGATAATGTGCTGGTCATGGCGGGCGCGCATGTGGGCCATGATGCCCAAGTGGGCGACAATGTGATCCTTGCGAATTTCGCCGGTGTTGCCGGGCATGTGACCATCGAGCGCAATGTGATCGTCGGTGCCTCGGCCGGATTGCATCAGTTCATCCGCGTGGGCGAGGGGGCGATGATCGGTGCGCTGACCCGCGTGACGCATGATGTGATGCCCTTCGGTCTGGTCTCTGGCCCCGATGGCGCGCTTCTGGGACTGAACCTGATCGGCATGAAGCGGCGTGGCATGGACCGCGCGCAGATTGCAGCACTGCGGGCGGCCTATAAACGGCTTTCGGGCGAGGGCGCGTTGTCGGACCTTGCGCAGGCACTGCTCGATGAAGGGGCTGAAGATGCGGTCGCTCAGGTCGCGCAGTTTTTCACTGGCGAGACAGGCCGCAACTTCCTGCGCCCGAAATGAGCCGGATTGCGATCATTGCCGGGCGCGGCGCGCTGCCAGAGGTGCTGGCCGCGCGTCTGGCCTCGGACGGTCAGACCCTGTTGCTGGCCGAGTTGGAGGGGTTCGAGAGCCTGAGCCATCGACGCGACGATGTCCTGCGCTTTCGGCTGGAGCGGCTTGTGCCCTTCCTTGACCATTTGCAGGATCAGGGCGTCACGCGCGCGGTTTTTGCAGGCGGCGTGCATCGCCCGCGACTGGACCCGGCGCTTATCGATCCGGCAACGATGCAGCTATTGCCGCGCATCATGGCCGCGATGCAACAGGGCGATGATGGCACCCTGCGCGAAGTGATCACCCTAATGGGGGAATGGGGGATCGCGGTGATGGGCGCGCAGGATATCTGCCCTGACTTGGTTGCGGGGGCAGGGGTGCTGGGCGCGCATCACCCCAAATCCGGCGAGAAGCAGGACGCAATGCGCGGATTTGACATCTTGCGCCTGACCGGGGCGGCGGATGTGGGGCAGGGCTGTGTGGTCGCGCGCGGTCAATGCCTGGCGCTCGAAGCCCTGCCGGGGACCGATGTGATGCTGGCGCATCTGACGCAATTGCGCGCGGCGGGCGTGGCGCTGCCCGAAGGCGGGGTGTTCTGCAAGGCCTCGAAACCCGGTCAGGACCGGCGCATCGACCTGCCCGCGCTGGGGCCAGAGACAGTGACCCGCGCGCATGCGGCGGGCTTGCGCGGGATCGCGTTTGAAGCGGGCGGCGTCTTGCTGATCGACCGCGCTGACATGATCGCGCGCGCTGATGATCTGGGCCTGTTCCTGCTGGCTGTGGAGCCTGCGTGAAGGTCTTCGTCATCGCGGGCGAGCCCTCTGGCGACAAGCTGGGCGCGGCGCTGATGGCAGGGCTGAACCAGCTTGCCCCGGACACCCGCTTCATGGGGGTTGGCGGCGAAGGGATGGCAGCGCAGGGTCTGCAAACGCAGTTTCCAATGTCAGATCTGAGTGTAATGGGCTTGGCCGAAGTGCTGCCGCGCATCGCGCTTCTGCGCCGCCGGATCCACCAGACAGCAGCCGCCATCGCCCATGCGCAGCCTGATCTGGTCATCACCATCGACAGCCCGGATTTCTGCCTGCGCGTGCTACGCCTTGCGCGTGCCGCGCGGCCTGATCTGCCTGTCGTGCATTATGTCGCGCCCTCGGTCTGGGCCTGGCGTCCGGGGCGGGCGACCAAGATGGCGCCGCTGGTCGATCATGTGCTGGCGCTTCTGCCTTTCGAGCCGCCCTATATGGAAGCCGCTGGCATGAGCTGCGATTTTGTGGGTCATCCTGTCGTGGCCGAGCCGCGCGCGAGTGCGGCCGAAATCGACGCTCTGCGCGCGCGCGTCCCTGCGCCGGTCTGGCTGGCATTGCCCGGATCGCGGCGCGGCGAAATCGCGCGCCATGCCCCGCGCTTCGGCGCTGCCATGGCGAAAGTTCTGCCGCAAGGCGCGTCGGTTCTGGTGCCCAGCGTCAGCGCGCGCGCCGAGCAGATGCGCGGCGAGGTTGCGCGCTGGCCTTTTGCTGCCCATGTTCTGACCGATCCCGGCGACAAGCGCGCGGCCTTTGCTCTGGCGGAAATGGCCCTCGCGGCGTCGGGCACTGTCTCGCTGGAACTGGCGGCGAGCGATACGCCCATGGTGATCGCTTATGACGTGAACCCGGTCACGCGCTGGCTGGCCACGCGCTTGATCACGCTCGACACAGTGACGCTTGTCAATCTGGTCAGCGAGACGCGGGCGATCCCGGAATGTCTGGGTAGCGCCTGCACACCGGATCGGATCGCCGCGTGCCTGCAAGCACTGCATGCCAGCCCAGAGGCACGTTTGGCGCAGCGTCAGGCGATGCAGATGACCATGGCGCGACTGGGCGCAGAGTATACGCCACCGGGGCTGCGCGCGGCACAGTCCGTCATGGGTTTCATGGCGCGCAGATGCGGTTAATCCTCGTGCTGGGCGTGGCGCAGCCAGTAGCTGTGATCGCCGCGATCCGCCGGGCTTGATCCGATCATTTCCGTCTTGTCACGATGGAGCGCGACCTGTTGCAAAAGTCTGCGCAAGCGACGCAGAGCCAGCGGTTTGGTCATCACAGGGATATCATGATCCTCGGCCTTCTGTACCAGATCAGGGCTGTGATTGGCCGTGATCAGAACAGCGGGAACAGGCCCATGCTTTGCCCGCAGATCCGTGATCAGATCAAGCCCGGTTTCCCCTGCATCCAGTTGATAATCCGCAAGGATCACATCTGGCGGTACGCCAAATTCTTCGATCTGCGACGCTGCCTCGCTCTGGGTCCGGGCCTCGATCGGGCTGCAGCCCCAGTCCTCGAGAACACCCATCATGGCACTACGCACATTATCGTCATTCTCGACCACAAGGATCAGCAGATCCTCAAGCGCCGCGTTTGAAGCTTCCTGTAAGGCCAGCGGCGTGGTCCCGATTTCCGGAGGGGCGGCGCGCGGGACTGTGACTGCGAACATGGTGCCGCGCCCGACAACCGAGCGCAGATGCAGAGAATGGTTCAACAGCGCGCAAGCCTGCTCGACAATGGCCAGCCCCAGCCCCATCCCGGCCTCGCTTTGTGAGGGGTTGAGCCGAGTGAATTCCTCGAAAATATCCGCTTGCCGGTCTTCCGGAATGCCGGACCCTGTGTCCCAGACCTCAAGGCGCAGATCAGGCCCGCAAGAACGCACCCCAAGCACGACCCGGCCCTGAGTGGTATAGCGCAACGCATTGGAGAGCAGATTTTGCAGAATACGTTTAAGATAGACCGGGTCTGATGTGACATGCGCGCCGCTCGGATGCACGCGCAATTCCAGCCCGCGTTCCCGTGCAATGGGTGTGAATTCTTCGCGCAGGCGTTCCAGAAGCGGCGCGAGCGCCAGCGTTTCCGGTTTCGCCCGTGCCGCACCAATATCGAATTTCGAAATATCGAGCAGCGCGCCAAGGATCTGCTCGACTGACCCGAAGGCCTTGGTGATCCGCTCGATCAGCCGTTCCTGCGCCGGGGGCTGGTCCATCGCGCTGAGCGAGGCAAGAAACAGCTTGGCGGCATTGAGCGGCTGCAAAAGATCGTGGCTGGCCGAGGCCACGAAGCGCGATTTCGAGGTATTGGCGCGTTCGGCTGCGTCGCGCGCGGATTCCAGCTCGATCGTGCGCGCACGCACGCGGGCTTCCAGCGTCTCGTTCAGCCGGTGCATTTCGGCAATCGCACGGCGTTCCTTGGTCAGATCGTTGAACGAGATCACGAAGCCCCGATCCGGCATCGCCTGCGCCGAAAGCTCGATCACGGCGCCCTCGTCTTGCAGAATCTCAAGTGTCAGCGGCGGGCGGAATGGCGGGCCATTGACCCAATCGGTCAGCGTCGCGCGGATATTGCTGCGCCCGAGTTGGCGCCGCCGCATCAGATTGTTCAACAGCGCCGAAAAGGGCGTTCCAGTGGCCAGAAGGTCGACAGGTGGCGAAAACAATTCACGCAGGCGTCGGTTCCAGCCCGCCAGCCGCGCTTTCGCATCGAAGATCATCACGCCTTGGTCGATGTGATCGAGCGTGGCGCGCACCATTTCAGCCTGTTCATCAAGCAGCTTCGTGCGTTCCTCGCGCGCCGTGCGCACCATGCCAGTGACGTCCGTCTGGGTGACGGCAGTCCCACCCGAGGCCATGCGTTGTTCCGAGACCTGCAGCCACTGATCTTCGATCAGCGGGACCATGAAATTGACATCGCGTCGCCGATGGCTGTCAAGGCGCTGAACGACCCAATCGCGCCGCAGCGTGGTTTGGGGCAGGTTCAGCGACGGGCTTTCCGAAACGATCCGCACATAATCCCGAAATGACAAACCGGGCCCGATTCGACGACGGACATCGGGCAGATCCGCGCAAAAGCGTGAATTCCACATGGTCAGCCGGTCCTGCGCGTCGAACATGGCAAAGCCTTCGGTGATTGCCTCCAGCGCATCAGTCAACGCATTTCGGGCCGCAACAGCATCGCGTTCCGCTTTTGACAGACGTGTATTGGCGACGCGCAATTTATCAAGCGTTTCGGCCAGATCGCGCGTGCGCGCACGGATTTGCTGTTCCAGCGTGACAACATGGCTCAGCTGGCTGATTGGTCGATTGGTGCTTTGTGTTGCGCGTTCCGACCGATCCATGAGCGCTGCGACAATGGCGCGCAACCGGGCGTTCTCTTCTTCGAGATCGGGCGAATCCGTAAACAGATTTTCAAGCATTCGCGTTTTCAGGCGCTCCGTCTACCACGAAATCGGTCGCTGTCAGAGTATCGGTATCTTCGTCGGGGGGATAAAATGCAAGGCCTGTAAAGGTCTGGTTCACATGGACCAGATTGAACTGCTCGCCATAGGTGTTGAATCCGGTGACCCCGAAGCGATCAAGCACCGCTGATATCTGGTGGCGCTTCTGGCTATGTTCCGCTTCCAGTCTGCGCAGGATACAATCACAGGCCATGATCGCGGGTGTCTCGCCCGCAGGGGAAAGCCGCGACAATTCCTGTTCCAGATGTGCCCCCAGATCCGTGCTCTGGGCCAGACGCAGCACCAGCCCGGTCTCGATGGCTGAGAAGAATCGCAAGGTGCCGTCCTCTTCGACGCGCTGGATCGCGAGCACATGATGGTCATCGCCGATCTTTGACACAACAGGATTGGCCGCAAATATGAATGGCGACAGCTGTTCAGGGTCTTTACCAAGGATGCGCGCATATTCAGGGCCCGCTGGCATGCCATTGATCGCGCGCACAAGCCGGTGTTCCGGATCCGCATCTGTCACGACCATTCGCTTGTCTGTGGGTTCGAGATGATCGAAACGAAAAGCCGTAACGCGGCAGGGGGTGCGCAGGATGGCCAGCACAGCCGCGTCGGACATGAAGCGGCCCTGATGCATGACAAAAGTCTTGCCGAAGCTCAATCCATCGCCGGCAGAACCACCGACCAAGGGACTTTGACCCAGGGCTTCCGAAAGCGCCCAGACCAGTTGCTCTTCCATCAGCGACAGCCCGTCCGACAGCAGAAAGGCCACTTCATTGGCCCAGTCCGCAGTGGAGAAGGTCACTTCGGCGCGCAGATCGAAGGCCAGTTGCCGCGCAAGCTCTGGATCAAACTTCCGCAGATCGCGCAGCACGCCGGTTGCGACCTGAAACAGGTTGCGCGGCAGGCCAAGCGCCACGATCTGCCCGTCCAGATAGCCGCCTGCGCCGATTTCCCCCGCTGTGGTGCAGCCGATGATCTGGGTTTGCTGGGTAATCGGCAAAAGGGTCTTTTCGATCTGGTCCAGATCATGACCTTCGCCGATGAACAGGATCATGAGCGCCAGTTTGTCCGGCTCAAACTGTTCCAATACCTCCGATATCGCCTGACAGCTGTCGGGCGACGCAGACTGCGCGCGTGAAATGAAGGTGGTTGATGGATGCACGCTGACCCCTCCCTGGTTGGCGCACGAATAGCAGGGACAAGCTTACCCCAGTCGATAGGCCTTGCGCAAAAGGTTTGAGGCCCCTCGGAGATCAGGAGCGGTCTATATCGCGCCGCAATTGGGTAAAACTGACCGAGTTGGCGATCCGGACGGCTTGCGTGCGGCTTTGGGCGCCCAGTTTGCGCAGGATCGCCGTGACATGCGCCTTGACCGTGGTTTCCGAGATCGAAAGCTCATAGGCGATCTGCTTGTTGAGATAGCCCTCGCAGACCAGCGCCAGAATACGGCCCTGCTGCGGGGTCAGGTCTGACAGCCGGTCAATCGCGCTACGGTCGGCATCACTCTCGGCATCCTTGGCAGGGGCTGTATAGTCCTGGGGCAGATAGACCCCGCCCTGAACGGCCGCGCGCAGGGCGGTCACGAATGCATCTCGTGGGCTGTGTTTGGGGACAAAGCCCGCAGCCCCGGCATGCAGCACCGCTGTGATGATCCGGTCATCAGCCATGGATGACACCACGACCACAGGCACTCCGGGGGCAGCATTGCGCAGCCGCGTCAGCCCGTCAAGCCCGGCCACATCCGGTAAGTTCAGGTCAAGGACAATCCCTTCAACTTCCAATCCGGCGCGGATGCGTTGCAGGGCATCCCCTAACGAACTTGCCGTTTCCACTTTCGAGAACCCCGGCGTTTCCGCGAGCGTCATCTGAAGCGCCTCGCAAAAAAGCGGGTGGTCGTCTATCACCAGTATCATCTCGTCCCTCGTTCCGGTGACAGCCTCCATAGTAATCATCGTTTCACGCATCTGACTGCCCGAATCTGCTGTCGTTCATACTCCCAACACCACATGTAGAAGGAAAACAGCGCGAGCGCGCCCCCCCTATAGGTCTTATCTGTCGAACGGATTCAGGTCAGTTTTTGGGCCAGATGCGCGAGCGCCAACACATATCCCTGCGTGCCGCAGCCAATGATCATCGCATCCGCGCGGGCGCTGATATAGGACTGGTGCCGGAAGGCCTCGCGGCGGTGGATATTCGAGATGTGCACTTCGATTACAGGTCCCTCGAAGGCATTGAGCGCATCAAGAATTGCAATCGACGTATGCGTGTAAGCCCCTGCATTGATGACGATCCCGGCCGCAGCCTGGCGCGCTTCCTGAATCATCTCGACCAGCGCACCTTCATGATTGGACTGTCGGAAATCAACTGCAAGGTCCAGGCGCGCGGCCTCGGATGCGCAGGCCTGTGCCACATCATCCAGCGTCTCTGAGCCATAGATCGCGGGCTCGCGCTGGCCCAGAAGATTAAGGTTCGGCCCGTTCAGAATGAGAATGGTTTTCATGCGACGCTGCCTTGCTGCCTGTGTCGGGTCTGTCATGTCAGAGCGCAGGGTTCAGGCGGGGCGCTGGCGGATGATCCTGGCAAGATTGTCGAAGATCGCTGAATTTGCAGCAATGATCTCGCCGCGCTCCAGGATTTGCGTGCCTTCACGGATCGGGCCCACAAACCCGCCTGCTTCGCGGACCAATAACAGACCCGCCGCCAGATCCCACGCATGCAACTCACGTTCCCAGAAGCCATCGTAACGCCCGGCCGCCACATAGGCGAGATCGAGCGCCGCCGATCCCCAGCGCCGGACGCCTGCGCAGGCCGGCATCAACTGCCCCAAATCGTGCAGGGTGGCAGGCAGGGTTTTCTTGCCTGCATAAGGCACCCCTGTCGCAAACACACTCTCGATCATGGCGCTGCGGTCCGAGACACGCAAGCGGCGGTCATTCATGAAAGCGCCTGCGCCCTTCTCGGCCACGAATAATTCATCTTTGGCAGGATCGAAGACGACCGCTGCGACGATCTCACCCTTGAATTCCAGCGCGATCGAGATCGCCCAATGCGGCAGACCATGCATGAAATTCGTGGTTCCATCCAGCGGATCGACAATCCAGCGCCGGGTCGGATCCTTGCCGTTGACCGGCTCGGATTCTTCCCCCAGCCAGCCGTAATTGGGCCGGGCTTCTGTCAGCATCTCGCGGATGATCTTCTCAGAGGCGATATCGGCGCGGCTGACAAACTCTCCGGCGGATTTCGAAGAGACCTGCAGGTTCTCGACCTCGCGGAAATCCTTGACCAGCGCGCGTCCTGCCTTGCGTGCGGCGTTGATCATGATGGTAAGATTGGCGCTGCCTTGCATCTGGGGTCGCTCCTGAAGGGTCCGGGGCGCGCTATACGCTGCAGGGGGGCAGATGTGAAGCCCTTGCGCGGGCCTCTCGACGCTCAGGGCCGCGCGATGAATTCCGCTGCAATCAACCCGCGCAAGGCATTGCCAACCCAGAGCTGCACATGCGGCAAGTCGCGCGCCAACAGGGTCTCTTCCGGGCAGGCGCGTTCGGCGCGCAGGACACCGGGCAACAGGCCCGCCGACAGGGGCGGCGTGCGCATTCCCGCGCCACGGTCGAAGAATACAGTCGTGATGGTTCCATCGCAGACCTCGTCGCGTTCATTGAGGAAGATTACTTCATCAATGTCTGTGGGAAGGTCTGCGCGGGCCGCATCATATTTCGCGCGGCGGCTGGATTTTATGCGCAGCCAAGGGTCGCGTGACGAAAGCCGCTCGCGCGCCAACGCCACATGCCAGAGCGGTTTCGACGGGGGCAGGGGGGTGTGCGTGATCTGCATTCTGCCGTCCCGCGAGAGCGTCAGGCGCAACCGGGCCGGGTGGGCCGGGCCGCTGATCTGTGCGTGCGGGCAGTCCCAGCCCAGAGCGTCGGCGCCCCTGCGCAAGCGGGCGCGGTGTAGCGCTTCGCGCGGGGCGCGCGTGCCGTCCCAATAGAGGGTTTCGATCAGGTGCAGACCGGGGTCGTCAGCGCCTGCGCGTAGCGCATCTTCCACAGTGCTTCCTCCCATTCACCCTGGGCTGTGCTGTCTTGCACCACACCGCCGCCGACATCCGCGCGGATATGGCCATCCGGCGCGATCTGCAAGGTGCGGATCGCCACAGACCAGCATTGATCGCCATCTGGCGCAGCCCAGCCGATGGCCCCGCAATAGGCCCCGCGCGGGCTGTGTTCCAGTTCCGCAATGATCTGCATGGCGCGGATTTTCGGCGCGCCTGTGACGGAACCGCAGGGAAAGAGCGCGGCCATCAAGTCAGGCAGCCCCGCAGCGTCGCGCAACTGGCCCTGCACGCGGCTGCTCATCTGATGCACTGTGGCGAAACTCTCGATGGCGAACAGCTCAGGCACGCGCACAGTGCCGATGCGGCTGATCCGCCCGATATCGTTGCGCAGCAGATCGACGATCATCAGATTCTCGGCCTGCACTTTCTCGCTCGCTGCCAGCGCGGCTTTCAGCCTTGCATCCTCGCGCGGATCAGCGCTGCGTGGGGCCGTGCCCTTCATCGGCCGACTTTCGAGGGTATCGCCCTTGATCTGAAAGAACAGCTCCGGACTGCGCGAGACGATGGCAGCACCGCCACCAAGATCAAGATACGCCCCGAAGCCGACAGTCTGGCGCTTGCGCAGCGCCCCGTAAAGCCCAAGCGCTGTGCCCGCTTCAAGCTGCGTGTGCACCGGGAATGTGAGGTTGATCTGGTAGCAATCCCCCGCGCGGATATAGGTTTGCAACTGCGTGAAGGCTGTATCATAGGTCGCGCGCGGGATCGCAGGGTCCAGCGGCGCAAGCCGGATATCCCGCGCTGCATGCCTTGCCTGCGCGACTATGTCCGCTGCAGCAGATGGCGTGTCATAAAGTCGCAGGTCAATGAGGGGCCGCGCCGAAGGCACCCAAAGCTGCTCAAGGCGCGGCTCGAAGGCATAGCCGGCTTCATAGGCCAGATATCCGGCGACCCAGAGCCCTGCGCGCCGCGCGGCCTCTGCCTGCTCAAGCACAGGCTGAACCTCGTTCAGGGCCTGTGCAATAAGGCGCTGACGGGGCCTGTCGAAAAGCGCAGGACGGCCCTTTGGCCCATGTTCGATCAGGATCACTTTGCCGCTCGCATCCACTTCTGTTCAAGAGAAACAGATAGCGCGTTGTGTCGAGAATTGCACATGGCCTTCGCGACAGGGAAGCTGTGGAAAGCGGCATTGCCCAGGGCGCATGTGCAGAACTCTGCTGATCCTGCGCGGCTTCCTTGCCTTGCAGCACATAGTTGCTATCCTCATATGCACCCAACAGGAGGTTGAAATGCCGAAACTGGTGAAAGTTTATATTCAACAAGTGCTGATCGGCTTTGGCCTCTCGGCAGTGTTCACCGTGATCCTGCTCTACTTCAATGTTGCCAATCTGCAGCGTCTGCTGTTGGGCTCGAGCGACGGCTATCTTGGCCTGTTTCTGATGTTCTTTTTCAACGGGCTGGTGTTTGCGGGTGTTCAATTCGCCATCCGGATCATGCGGATGGGCTATGAGGACGATGACGATGACGATGATGATCGCGGCATGCCCGTGCGCGCGGACTTCGCGCCGATCCCGATACGCGCAAAGTAAGCGATAACCGTTAAGCGAGAAGGGCGGCAGGCCCGCAGCGACCGTGGTGGCGTGAATTTCCCGAGAGCCTGAGTTAATCAGGTGGGCGCCAGATAACGAGGCCAGGGCCCCGTCAGAGCCAGCTCCCTCGGAGATGCTTATCGGCCACTGGAAAAGGGCCACACACGCGAAGAGCAGAACCTGCCTGACTCAGACATAGGCCCCACCTGCCAGCGCTGCAAGAGCGATCCGGTACTTGACGACCGTTCATCTTTCGTTCAGGTTCATGATATGTCTTCGGAACCTTCGCTGTCAGTCCCTACGGGTGTGCGCATCGCGCGCGGCGTCTGTCGCTGTCTGATCTCCATGGGATATGCGCCCCTGACCGAGTTCGCACCGACACGCGGCCTGCGTGTTGATGTGATGGCTCTGGGGCCGAAAGGCGACATCTGGGTGGTCGAGTGCAAATCGTCGCGCGCAGATTTCAGGGCAGATCACAAATGGCAGAGCTATCTGGAGTGGTGCGACAGGTTTTTCTGGGCCGTCGATCTGGAATTTCCGCAAGAGCTGCTGCCGCCCGGGTCTGGTCTGATCCTGAGTGACGGGTTCGACGCAGAGATCCTGCGCCAGCCAGAGCCCAGCCCGCTGGGCCCTGCGCGCCGCAAGGCGCTGGTGCAGAATTTGGCGCGGCAGGCGGCCTTGCGCCTCGCGCACAGCCTGGACCCACAGGCTGGCAAGATGATGTGACAGGGCGTCAGCCCTCAGATATCAAACCGGACTCCCTGGGCCAGTGGCAGGGCGTCGGAGTAGTTGATGGTGTTGGTCGCCCGCCGCATATAGGCTTTCCACGCATCCGAGCCGCTCTCGCGCCCGCCGCCAGTTTCTTTCTCGCCACCGAAGGCACCGCCAATCTCGGCCCCGGATGGGCCGATATTCACATTTGCGATCCCGCAATCGGACCCAGAGGCCGAGAGGAAGGTTTCGGCCTCGCGCAGATCACGGGTGAAGATGCAGGAAGACAGCCCCTGCGGCACGTCATTTTGCAGCGCAATCGCCTGATCAAGCGTGACATAGCCCATCACATAGAGGATGGGCGCGAAAGTCTCGGTGCGCACGATCTCGCTTTGCGCAGGCATGTCGACAATAGCAGGGCGCGCATAGGCCCCGCCTGCAACAGCTTCGACCATTTCCCCGCCATGGACTGTGCCGCCTTCAGCACGGGCCTGCGCCAGCGCGGCCTGCATCTGGTCCAGCGCGGCTTTGTCGATCAGCGGCCCGACCAAGGTGTCGGGCGCGCGCGGGTCGCCAATCGGCAAGCTGGCATAAGCTGTGGCGAGTTTCGCGACCAAACCGGCGCGCAGGCTGTCATGCACGATCAGGCGACGCAGCGACGTGCAGCGCTGCCCGGCCGTGCCAACTGCCGAGAAGACAATCGCGCGCACGGCCATATCCAGATCAGCGGAAGGGGCGACAATCATCGCGTTATTGCCGCCAAGTTCCAGGATCGACCGGCCAAACCGTTCGGCGACTTTCGGCGCAACCTTGCGGCCCATCCGGGTCGATCCGGTCGCCGAGACCAGCGGCACCTGTGGACTGCTGATCAGCGCGTCGCCCAGATCCGCCCCGCCGATGACCAATTGTACCAGACCATCGGGCGCATCCCCGAACCGGGCCAACGCGCGGTTCAGCACAGCCATCGTGGCCATGGCCGTGAGCGGTGATTTCTCGGACGGTTTCCAGATCACCGGATTGCCGCAAACCAGTGCCAAAGCGGTATTCCAGGACCAGACAGCCACGGGAAAGTTGAAAGCCGTGATCACTGCTGTTGGCCCCAGCGGATGCCATGTCTCCATCATCCGATGGCCCGGGCGCTCGCTGGCGATGGTCAGCCCGTAAAGCTGGCGCGACAGGCCCACAGCGAAATCGCAAATATCAATCATCTCCTGCACTTCGCCCAAGCCCTCGGACGTGATCTTGCCGGCCTCCAGCGTCACCACAGCCCCAAGCGCATCTTTTGCGGCGCGCAATTCCTCGCCCAAGAGCCGCACCAATTCGCCCCGGCGCGGGGCGGGAACACTGCGCCATGCCTGAAACGCGGCCTGCGACTGGGCCAGGATCGTCGGAACCTGGCCGCGTTCGGTTTGGTGCAACTGCGCAACAAGGCGCCCGTCAATCGGACTGATGGCGGGCAGAGTGCCGCCAGAGAGCTGGTCCTCGGTCAGGCCGCACTTTGCGAGCAGTGGATCGACTGGCATCTCAGTCCCTTTCTTCTGGAAATGGCGGGCCGATCAGCGCAGGACCGGGCACCGGCATCAAATCATGCATAAAGGTGCAGACCAAGCCCCTGTGTTACATCAAGCCCGCCCGATCTGCGCTCAGGTGTCCATTCCATGAATGCAAAAGGCCCGACACAAGGGCCGGGCCAAGCATTGCAATCTGCGCTGAGTCTTACTGCTGTTCCATTTGCTCGGACAATTCGTTGAAGGCTGCAGTGAAGCCGATCAGCGACATGCTCAGATCTACAGTCTGGTCCGGGGCGGCGACAGGCACCAGTGTCCAGACAGCTTCCGCACCACGACGGAAAGCATCAACTTCTGCCCCTGTAAAGCCCACCCGCGCGATGCAGCCGATCGCCGTGCAGAAGGTAAAAGGATAGCGCTTCGCGGCCCCGCCATCGACCTGCATGACCAGTTGCGCAGTCAGCAGCGTTTCCAGCGGGGTCAGGATCGTCGAACCCGCCACAGCTTCGCCGCCTTCGGGCAGTGGAAAGATCGATATCTCTGCGGTCGCATTGCCTTCGCTGTCTCTGAGCAGCTGATACATCTGGCAAGGATCAGGCGCATCCGCGACACGCACGCAGACCAGTTCCCAATCGCCATGCGTGTTCCCGACATAGCTGTCACCGTCAGTGTCAGGTGTGACCAATTCCCCGGTCGAGAGCGCAGTCGCTGGGTTTGTCGCTGCAGCAGGGGGTGTTGGGGCTGCGGGCTCGTCAGCAGTTTGCGCGAATGCGTGTGTAGAAAGAAGGGCCAGCGCAGCTGTTGCAAGCGCCAATCTGCGGGCCTTGGGGAAATGGAATGTCATATGGCGTCCTTCGCTTCCTCGTTCCGAGCGTGGGTGTCGTAGCATGCAGTCTTGATGCTGTCAGGCGGAAAAACTGGCTCTGCCTCAGTTGTGATGGCAACTGCTTGTCGCGCTGCCGACAGGACGCGCGGACAAAGCCAAATCTTTCGGTCCAGATGCAAACTTTACTGTCGCACTCTGCGCCCATGGCCAGAACCGGATGCCATAACGAAAAAACAAGGACCGAACGGTCCTTGTTTTCATTTTATTTTTTTTGCTCCCTGCCGGACTGGCCGACGAATTGAGCAGAGGCTATGCTGAAAGATAAGGTCCGTCAACAAAAAATTCGTCAGATTATTTTCCGAAACCCTACGCAGGCTTTACACGGCTTCACAACAGTTTTTCTGTCGGTGTCCCGCGTGCGCGGCGCTGTGTCATGTCCGGCATGGACTCAGTGAAAAAGCTGCGCCCTAAGGCGCAGCCAGTCTGACAGGGAGAAAACTGCGCGCGCATTGGCAGGTTTGCACGCCGCGCATGCTGTCACGATACCTGAAAAGGGTAAAGATTCGCTTTCCAAGCTGTGCCGGGCTGATCTACCGTTCACATAGCGGCGTGCGACAGCAGCGCGATGAGGTAGCAGGATAGGGTCAGGCGCATGGATGTTCAGCATCAGCCGGTTTTCGTTGGGGGTGGCGGAGAGGACGCACGCGATCCACAGAGGCTGCGACTGGATTTCGGTAACCGCCATGGGCTGATTGCCGGCGCGACCGGCACAGGCAAGACGATCACGATGCAGATCCTTGCAGAAGAATTCTCGAATGCTGGCGTCCCAGTGTTTCTCACTGATATCAAAGGCGATTGCAGCGGCATGTCGATGCCCGGCACCCCGCGCGATGGGCTGGAGCGGCGCGCGGCAAGCATCGGACTGCAAGATTACGGCTATCGTGAAAGCCCGGTCATTTTCTGGGATTTCTTCGGGGAACATGGCCATCCGGTGCACGCGACCATTGCCGAAGTGGGGCCGCTCTTGCTCTCGCGCATGCTCGATCTGACCGAGGCGCAGGAAGGCGTGATCAATGTCGCGTTCCGGATTTCGGATGACGAGGGGCTGCCGATCCTTGATCTGAAAGACCTGCGCGCGATGCTGGCTTTTCTGGGCGAGAACCAGCGCGAAATCTCGCAGACCTATGGCAATGTCTCGACCCAGAGCATTGGCGCGATTCAGCGCAAGCTGCTGGTGCTGGAAAATCAGGGCGCAGCGCAGTTTTTCAGCGAACCGGCGCTGGAACTGGCCGATCTGATGCGTCTGGCCCCGGATGGGCGCGGCACCATCTCGATCCTGCATGCTGAACGGCTGATGCGCACACCGCAGCTTTACGCGACCTTTCTGCTCTGGCTTTTGTCGCAACTCTTCGAGACCCTGCCCGAAGTCGGCAATCCTGAAAAGCCCGTGCTGGTTTTCTTCTTCGATGAGTCGCATCTTCTGTTCAACGGTGCCCCGCGCGCGCTGGTCGAGAAGGTCGAGCGCGTGGCGCGGCTGATCCGCTCGAAAGGGGTGGGCGTCTATTTCGTCACGCAAAACCCTGATGATGTGCCGGATACTGTGCTGGGCCAGTTGGGCAACCGTATCCAGCATGCTTTGCGCGCGTTCACGGCCCGCGACCAGCAGGCGCTGCGCCGCGCTGCCCAGACCTATCGCCCCAATCCGCGTTTTGATATTGCAGAGGCGATCCGCGATGCCGGCGTGGGCGAGGCGGTGACCTCTTTTCTGGAAGACAAGGGCAATCCGGGCATGGCCGAGCGCACATTGATCCGCCCGCCGCGCAGTCTGATCGGCCCCATCGAGGAAGGTCAGCGCCAGATGCTGATGCTGCGCTCGCCCGTCGCCGGGAAATATGAGCGCATGGTGGACAGCGACTCGGCGCATGAGATGCTGGCGCGACGGGCCGAAGCAGCCGCGCGCGAGGCCGAAGCCGCGTTGCAGGCCACAGAGGCCGGGAAAGAACGCGAATTCAACAGCGCGCGGCGCTACGAGCCTGCCGCCCGCTCGGCCCCTCGATCGCGCGCCCCGGCAGCGCGGCGCGGGGATACGGCTGTTGATGTCTTCGCAAAATCCATGGCGCGGCAGTTGGGCACGCGGTCTGGGCAGGCTTTGGTGCGCGGGGTGCTGGGGGGATTGTTGCGCGGACGGTGAACAGGCCCTTGGCGCGTGTCCGGGGCCTTTCGTTTGCGCAGATCCTGCGCTAAAGCCTTGCGCCTGATGATACGGAGAGCGCGCGCATGAAATTCCTCGATCTGGCCAAGGTCCATATCCGCTCGGGCGGGGGCGGGTCCGGCTGCGTGTCCTTCCGGCGCGAGAAATTCATCGAATATGGTGGCCCGGATGGGGGCGATGGGGGGCGTGGCGGCGATGTATGGGCGGAAGTCGTGGATGGGCTGAACACGCTGATCGATTTCCGCTTCCAGCAGCATTTCTTCGCCAATTCCGGCCAGCCCGGCATGGGCAAGGGGCGGACCGGGAAGGATGGCAATTCGGTCACGCTGCGCGTGCCGGTCGGCACGGAAATCCTGGACGAGGATCAGGAAACGGTCATCGCCGATCTGACCGAAGTCGGGCAGAAGGTCCTGCTCGCCAAGGGCGGTAATGGTGGCTGGGGCAATCTGCAATTCAAATCCGCCACCAATCAGGCACCGCGCCGCGCCAATCCGGGGCAAGAAGGTGTTGAACGCACCATCTGGCTGCGGCTGAAGCTGATTGCCGATTCAGGTCTCGCAGGGCTGCCCAATGCGGGCAAATCGACCTTTCTGGCCGCCACGTCCAATGCGCGCCCCAAGATTGCGGATTATCCGTTCACCACGCTGCACCCCAATCTTGGGGTTGTCGGTGTGGATGGGCGCGAATTCGTCATGGCCGATATTCCCGGTCTGATCGAAGGCGCATCCGAGGGCCGGGGGCTGGGCGATCAGTTTCTGGGCCATGTCGAGCGCTGCGCCGTGCTGTTGCAGCTTGTCGATGGCACATCCGAGGATGTGGCCGAGGACTGGCGCATCATTGACCATGAGCTGGACGCCTATTCGCATGATGTGGCGATGAAGCCGCGCATCATCGCGCTCAACAAGATCGACGCGCTGGATGATGACGAGCGCGCCGCGAAGAAGGCTGCGCTGGAAGCGATCTCGGGTCGTCCCGTATATCTGATTTCAGCAGTGTCCGGCGAGGGGATGTCCAGTGTCCTGCGCGCGATCATGGCGCGGATCGACAAGGCGAAGCCGGAAGATGAGGATGAAGGGCCATGGCAACCCTGAGCGCGAGTGCGACCCTTGCAGGTGCGCGGCGAGTGGTGGTCAAGATCGGCTCGGCCCTGCTGGTCGAACAGGGGCAGTTACGCGCCGACTGGCTGCGGGCTTTGGCCGATGATGTGGCCGTTCTGCGCAAAGATGGGGCCGACGTGGTGCTGGTCTCCTCTGGCTCCATCGCTTTGGGGCGTGGGGCATTGCGCCTGCCCGACGGGCCGCTCGCGCTCGAACAAAGTCAGGCCGCAGCCTCGGTCGGGCAAATCCGGCTGGCGCGGGCTTATGAAGAAGTGCTGGCGCTGCATGAGATCCCGACCGGGCAGGTTTTGCTGACGCTTGAAGATACCCATGACCGCCGTCGTTATCTGAACAGCCGGGCGACACTGGCAACGCTGCTGGGGTTGGGTGTCGTGCCGATTGTCAACGAAAACGATACAATCGCGACAGATGAGATCCGCTACGGCGACAATGACCGGCTGGCCGCGCAAGTGGCAGTGACCATTGGTGCGGATCTGCTGGTGCTCTTGTCGGATGTGGACGGGCTATACACAGGCAATCCGCAGACGGACGCGGATGCACAGCATTTCGACATCGTGGACAGTATCACGCCAGAGATCGAGGCCGTGGCGGGCGAGCCCACATCGACCCTGTCGAAAGGCGGCATGAAAACCAAGGTGATGGCGGCGAAAACGGCGGTCTCGGCAGGGTGTGCGATGATTATCACCGCTGGCGCTGCGCTGCATCCGCTGGGGGCCTTGCGCAAGGGCGCGCGCGCGACGCTGTTCGTCGCGCAGGGCGATCCGCGCTCGGCGCGCAAACGCTGGATCGCGGCGATGAAGCCCAAAGGCGCAGTGCATGTCGATGCAGGGGCAGCGCGCGCGCTGGGGCAGGGCAAATCCCTGCTGCCTGCTGGTGTGACGCGCGTCGAAGGGGTTTTCTCGCGCGGCGATGCGGTGACGATCACCGGGCCGACAGGCGCATTGGGCGTCGGGCTTGCGGGCTATGACAGTGCAGAGGCGCGCGCCATTGCAGGCCACCAGTCGCGCGAGATTGCGCAGATCCTGAATTATCCGGGGCGCGTGGCGCTCATTCACAGGGACGAGATGGCATTATGACCGAGATCAGCCAAGAGATGTTGGAGATGGGCGCAAAGGCCCGTGCTGCTGCCCAAGCGCTTGCGACTGCGACGCCAGAGGTCAAGACCAAGGCGCTCGAAGCTGCAGCCGACGCGCTTCTGGCCGCACAGGACGATATTCTTGCGGCAAATGCCCGTGACATGGCGCATGGGCGCGAAAAGGGCCTGTCAGGGGCGATGCTGGACCGGCTGATGCTGGATGAAAGCCGCCTGCAAAGTGTGGCGCAGGCGCTGCGCGATGTAGCCAACCAGCCCGACCCGGTGGGGGCGGTGATCAGCGAATGGGACCGGCCCACAGGGTTGCATATCCAGCGCGTGCGCACGCCTTTGGGGGTGGTGGGTGTAATCTACGAATCGCGGCCCAATGTCACGGCGGATGCGGGCGCGCTGTGTCTGAAAGCGGGCAACGCTGTGATCCTGCGCGGCGGCTCTGAAAGCTTCCATTCCTCGCGCGCGATCCATGCAGCCCTTGTGGCCGGGCTGAACGCCGC
>SKSL01000274.1 GCA_007123015.1 Natronohydrobacter sp.
CGGGCTGCATATGGCCGCCGCCGATGCCCCGAGCGCAGCCGCGCTGCGCCTGCAGCAGAAAAACCGGCTGCATGCACTCGATCAGGACTGCACCCGGCTGGATGCCGAACTGGCAAGCTTGCAATCCGACTACCAGACCCGCAAGGCGCGGCTTGATGCGCTGACCCAGGCCGAAAAGCAGGCGCGCGATGCGCGGCGCGCGAGCGATCAGCGTCTGGCGCAAGCGATACGGGCGGTTTCGGTGGCCGAAAGCGCACGCGCCGCGACCGCCAGCCGGATCGAGGCCGCGACGGCGCAAGTGCAGCGGCTGAAAGCAGAATTGGCGGAACTGGCCGCGCGTGCCGAACACGCGGCGGCGCTGCGCGCCGATCTGCCCGATCTGGACAGTCTGCGCAGTCAGGTCGAACTGCGGCGCATCCGTGTTGAAGCCGCGCGCATCGCACTGATGACGCGCCGCGCCCAGGCCGATGAAGCCCAGCGCGAGGCCACAGCCCGCACAGCGCGCGCGCAGGAAATCACCAAATCGCTCAGTGGCTGGCAGTTGCGACTGGACAGCGCAGGCGGGCGCATCGCCGATCTGGAAGCGCGCAAAGAGGCCGCCGAAGACGATTATGCAATCGCCCGCGCAGCACCCGAGGACCTGGCCGAACAGCGCGCAGAACTGGAACACGAGATTACCCGCGCCACGACCCGCGCGACCGAGGCCCGCGATGCGCTGCTGGCGGCCGAGACAGCATTGCGCGCCGCACGCGAAACCGCGCGCGATCGCGAGCGCAGAGCTTCCGAGGCCCGCGAAGCGCGCGCGGGTGCCGAAGCGCGTTGCGAGGCCGCGCGCGACAGCGTCACACAGGCCGCCACCCGCATCAGCGAAGAGTTGGACGTCACACCTGCAGCACTGCTCGACCAGCTGAACGCGGACCTTGACACACTGCCCGCCGCGCAGGCGCTGGAGGAAGAGCTGATCCGCCTGCGCCGCGCGCGTGACGCATTGGGCGCAGTCAATCTGCGCGCCGAGGAAGATGCCCGCGAATTGCGCGTCGAGCATGATACGCTGGTGCAGGAAAAGGCTGATCTGGAAGCCGCGATTGCCAAGCTGCGTTCTGGCATTTCCGCGCTCAACCGCGAAGGGCGCGAACGCCTGCTTGCGGCTTTCGACAAGGTGAACGCCAATTTCACCACGCTCTTCACTCATCTTTTCACAGGCGGCGAAGCGCGGCTGGTGCTGGTCGAAAGCGACGACCCGCTGGAAGCCGGGTTAGAGATCATGTGCCAGCCCCCGGGCAAGAAGCTCTCGACCCTCTCGCTTCTGTCCGGGGGCGAGCAGACGCTGACCGCGCTTGCGCTGATTTTCGGGGTGTTTCTGGCCAATCCTGCGCCGATCTGTGTGCTTGATGAGGTCGATGCCCCGCTTGATGATGCCAATGTTGCGCGGTTTTGCGATCTTCTGGACGAGATGACTCGCCGTGCCGAGACCCGATATCTGATCATCACCCATAATGCATTGACCATGGCGCGCATGGACCGGTTGTTCGGGGTCACCATGGCCGAGCGCGGGGTCAGCCAGTTGGTGAGCGTCGATCTGAAAGCTGCCGAAACGCTGGTCGCCTAAACCCCGGATCGCGCGCGGGTTCGAGATGTTTTTTGAGTATTTTCAGCAAGAAAATGTCAGAAACGCGCAGCATGCCTGCCTGCCCAATGCCCTGTGGCAAGGCTAGCCGTCAGCAGATAGCCGCCTGTGGGCGCTTCCCAATCGAGCATTTCGCCTGCAGCGAAAACTCCCGGCCAATCGCGCAACATGAGCGTGTCGGTCAAGGCGGCTTGCGGGAGGCCGCCTGCAGTCGAGATGGCTTCGTCCATCGGGCGGGGGCCCAGCAAGGGCAAGGTCAAAGCTTTCAGTTGCGCTGGATGGTCTGCAATGTCCCGGGCAGTTTCCAGCGCAAGGGCGAGGCGCGCGCCCTCTAGCCGCAGCGCCCGACGCAAGCGATTCTTGGTCGAAAGCTTCACAGGCTGGCGCGACAGGTGTTCGGTGATCTGGGACGCGGTCAGATCCGGGAAAAGGTCTATGGACAGCGGGGCGCCCTCGCGCAAGGGGCGCGACAGCGCGTAGATCGCACCGCCCTCTATCCCCGTTTCCGAAAGCACGAATTCGGCGCGGATGGCCTTGTCACCTGCCGAGATCTGGGTGCCCTTGATGGGCTGACCGAAATGGCGGGTCATATGCGCGGACCAGGCGACCCGAAATCCCATATTCGCAGGTTGAAACGGGGCCAAGGCGATGCCACGCGCGGTGAGTTGCTGCGCCCATGCCCCATCCGAGCCAAGTCGCGCCCAACTGGCACCGCCAAGCGCAAGCACTGTGACGCGGGGCGCAAGGTGGCGGACCCCCTCTGGTATGTCAAAATCGAAGCTGCCTGCAGTCCAGCGCCAATTGCGCCGCAGCTCGACACCGAGATCTGATAGCCGGGCGAGCCAGGCGCGCAGCAGAGGCGAGGCCTTCATCGCCTGGGGAAAGACCCGGCCAGAAGAGCCAGTGAACAGATCCTGTCCGAGAGTTTCTGCCCAGGCGCGGATCTGCTCTGGACCAAAGGCGCGCAGCATGGGCGCGAGCCAATTGGCGGCTTCAGCATATTGCGCGATCTGAGCGTCGAGCGGTGCTGCGTTCATCAGGTTCAGCCCGGATTTCCCGGCCATGAGGAATTTGCGGGCGGGGGACGGTTTGGCCTCGCAGATGACAACTTGCCGACCGGCCCGCGCAAGGCACTCAGCGGCCATCAGCCCGGCCGGGCCCGCGCCAATGACAAGGGCATCCAGAGCTTCAGATCGGGAAATTTCAGGCGTTAACACTGTTTTGAGGTATCGACATTATTGTGTATCAAGGGACAAGAGCACATTGTGAAAGGAGCACTACATACTACAGGCATATGTCACATCTGATCGTCAGTTCATATAATATACACAAGGCTGTTGGTACCGATCTGCGTCGCGACCCGTCGCGAACTGTGCAAGTTATCCGAGAAATCGGTGCTGATATCGTGGCCTTGCAAGAGGTTGACCGGCGCTTTGGCGACCGCAAAGGGGTACTTGATCCGGATCTGTTGCAGCGCGAAACAGGGCTGACTCCGGTCACCCTGACCGACAAATTGGGTGACAGAGCGCATGGCTGGCACGGAAATCTGCTGCTTCTGCGCGGTGCAGAGGTTGAGAAAGCGCGCGCGGTCACCTTGCCGGGGCTGGAGCCACGCGGAGCGATTGTGGCCGATATCACCTTGAATGGTCAGCCCTTGCGGATCATTGCAGCGCATCTGGGCCTACTGCATCAATCGCGGCTGTTGCAGGCACGGTTCCTGACAAGTGAGATCGAGGGCGGAGACGGGCGTCCCACATTGGTGATGGGCGATTTCAATGAATGGCGGCTGGGGGCCGGCTGTTCGCTGATGCCGCTGCGACGAGGTTTGCGCGCGGTCAAACGATCCGCATCGACAATTGCCAGCTTTCCGGCACAAATGCCAGTCTTGCCGTTGGACCGGATCATCGGTTGCAAACAGGCGGAAGTGCTGGATTTGCGCGCGCATGACACAGTGCTGGCGCGGAAAGCCTCTGATCACCTTCCGATAAGGGCGGCCTTGAAATTGCCACAGGCACAGAGCGCCGCTGTCTAGCACGCTGCGGGAATCGTCGCGCTGCCGCAAATTGCTCAAGGTAAGGGGGGTTTTGGGGGCTCTCTCGCGGAGATGGCGTGAACTGTGCGGGATGAGCATCGGCAGGTGCTGCGAAAGACCAAGGTCCTGACCTTTCTTCAGCAACTTGCTGGGTTGAGCGGGCGCAGAAAGATGTCCTTCTATGTCCAAAGACCTCTGCATGACGCGGCGCCGACGCAGATGTCCCGCCCGGCGGGAACGTCGGGCAGCGCCCGCCATTCCTTGGGCTTCCGCATTCGGGGCGGAAAGGGTGCCTTGGACCCTGTCCGCCCCTCATCACTGGCGCGACGGTCCCCCTTTATCCCGGAAGGCGCTTCAGACCCTCCAACATCTTGCAACGTCAGGCGTTATTCAATCGTCATACCAGTGGCGACCTCTCGCGCGAGCGCCCGCCCGGGCAGGCACTGCCCTCATCTTTGTACGGGGATCGAGTCATGCAGAGGTCTGTTCAGGGTCAGACTGCCATGACGTTGCAAAATGAGACTTGGAAAAGCACGGTCCCAGAGCCGCTATCGTCATCGCGTGGTTGCGGCATTGGTGGGGCAGTTGATCGGTTCGAGACCAGAGAGAAGCGTGGCGTTGAGAAGTTTCCCCATCTGGTACTCGACGCGCCAAGGCAGACTTTCGAGATGCTGGGACCGCCGAAACGCGACAAGATCACGCGCTCCGCCACAGTTTGGCGCAAGGCGGCGGGTGCTCGTCATCTGGTTCAGTATGGGCGCGCAGAGCTTCATACTGACATGCAATCCAAGGAAGCGCCCTTCCCGATGAAGTAGCGGGGTCTGGCACCACGACCCTTGATCCTTGGCGCGACCACCCAGAGCATCCGCCCACCGGTTTTGTGGCCTTCGGCGATTTACGGTCGCGGACCGAGGTTGGACCTGTGCATGCGTTCAGTGACCCCTTCACCCATGCCGGATCAAGCATGAGAGTGTCACAGCAGGCGCTGCGCTTGCCTACAACGGGAGCACAGTGCCGAAGATGATTTCGCGGGTACAATCACGTCAGCCCGGAGAGTAAGTGAAGGTTACTGGTTTTGCACCGTCTTGCTTGCTCGGCTTGCTGAATCCGCTTTGCAGGGCTATGTGTCACGCGTCCAATCCTGCGCGCAAGAGACCCCGATGGCCGATCCGAAGAAGCTGTTCATCAAGACCTATGGCTGCCAGATGAATGTCTATGACAGTGAACGCATGGCCGAAGCGCTGGGGGCTTCGGGCTATGTCACGACGGATCGGGCCGATGAAGCTGACATGATTCTGCTCAACACTTGCCATATTCGGGAAAAAGCCGCCGAGAAGGTCTACTCGGAACTCGGGCGATTCAAGCCGCTGAAGGCCGCCAATCCGGACCTGAAGATCGGCGTGGCAGGCTGCGTGGCCCAGGCCGAAGGCGAAGAGATCATGCGCCGCCAGCCTATGGTTGATCTGGTCGTGGGACCGCAGACCTATCACCGGCTGCCTGCGATGGAAGCGGCTGTACGCGCGGGCCAGCGCGCGGTCGACACCGATTTCCCCGCAGAGGACAAGTTCGAGCATCTGCCCAAAGCCCCGCGCGCCAAACGCGCGCCTGCGGCTTTTCTGACCGTGCAGGAAGGCTGCGACAAGTTCTGCGCGTTTTGTGTTGTGCCTTATACGCGCGGGGCGGAAGTCTCGCGCCCAGTGGACCGCGTCTTGCGCGAAGCCCGTGATCTGGTGGATCGGGGCGTGCGCGAGATCACGCTTCTGGGCCAGAATGTGAATGCCTATCATGGCGCGGGCGACGGCGGCACATGGGGGCTTGCGCGGCTGATCCGGGAACTGGCGAAGATCGACGGGCTGGAGCGCATCCGCTTCACCACCTCGCATCCCAATGACATGGAAGAGGATCTGATCGCGGCCCATGGGGATGAGCCGAAGCTGATGCCCTATCTGCATCTGCCTGTGCAATCGGGCAGCGACAAGATCCTGAAGGCCATGGCGCGCAAGCACACCGCCGAAAGCTATATCCGACTGATCGAGCGGCTGCGCGCGGCACGGCCCGACCTGCTGCTGTCAGGCGATTTCATCGTGGGCTTTCCGGGTGAGACGGATCAGGATTTCGAAGACACGATGACGCTGGTGCGCACAGTCAGCTATGGGCAAGCCTATAGTTTCAAATATTCGGCCCGCCCCGGCACACCTGCGGCTGAAAAAACGCCAGTGCCGGATGATGTGGCCAGCGACCGTTTGCAGCGCCTGCAGGGCCTGCTGACTGAGCAGCAACGCGCCGCGCAAGAGGCGATGGTCGGGCGCGATGTCTCGGTCCTGTTCGAGAAACCGGGGCGCCTGCCGGGTCAGATGGTCGGCAAGTCGGACTATCTGCATGCCGTGCATGTGACAGACCCGCGCGCAGAAGTGGGGCAGATCGCACGCGTGCGGATCAAAGCTTCTGGCCCGAATTCACTGGCCGGGGAACTGGTCTGACACCTGCGTCCCGCTAGATATTGTGTCAGTGATGTGAAATTTTGCCCGATTTGCGGGCGCGCATGAAATGAATCCTTGCGCGATGCCCGCACCATTGGCACCATCGATTCAGGAACACGCGGCCAGCCGCGCCGCGCGCACAGGAGGAACTGCTTGGGCATCAGCGCCTTGACCCCGCCATCCGCCGCGACCGCCGCGTCCGTGTCGCAGATCGAATTCGCCGATAATCGCCTGTTGATCGAATTATGCGGCGAATATGACCGGAACCTGACCCATCTGGAAAGTCATCTTGGGGTGCAGATCGTCCGACGTGGCAACCAGCTCGATATCATAGGGCCAGAGGATGTGCGCACGCATACCATCAAGATCCTCGAAGCGCTGTATCAGCGGCTGGAAGAAGGGCGCAATGTCGAACCGGGCGATGTCGCCGCTCTGATCCGCATCTCGCGCGAACCCGATCCGGAAGATGCGTCCGAAGAACAGCTTGAAATGTTCCGCACGGGTCGGCTGGAAATCCGCACGCGCAAGAAGATCATCTCGCCCCGCACCAAGGCGCAGCAGGACTATACCCGCGCGCTGATGGCGAATGTGCTGAATTTCGGCATCGGGCCTGCCGGGACGGGCAAGACCTATCTGGCAGTGGCTGTGGGCGTGCAGATGATTTCGGACGGATTGGTGGAAAAGATCATCCTGTCACGCCCGGCGGTCGAAGCGGGCGAGCGGCTGGGCTTTCTGCCGGGCGACATGAAGGAAAAGGTCGATCCTTACATGCAGCCGCTCTATGATGCGCTGAACGATTTCCTGCCCTCCAAGCAACTGCAAAAGCTGATGGAGGAACGCAAGATCGAGATCGCGCCCCTCGCCTTCATGCGCGGGCGCACACTGTCCAATGCCTTTGTCGTTCTGGATGAGGCGCAGAACGCGACTGAGATGCAGATGAAGATGTTCCTGACCCGTCTGGGCGAAGGCTCTCGCATGGTAATCACCGGCGATCGCAGCCAGGTTGATCTGCCGCGCGGGGTGCAATCGGGGCTGCGGGCGGCAGAGCGGATTCTGGACGGGGTCGAGGGGATCAGCTTCAGCTATTTCACCTCGGCCGATGTGGTGCGCCACCCGCTGGTGGCACGGATCATCCAGGCCTATGAGCGCGACGAGGAAAAGGGTGACTGACACCCCGCTGGTCGATCTGGTGATCGAGGATCCGCGCTGGGACGAGGACCGTTTGAGCGCCCTCGCTGAGCGGGCAGCACAGGCCACACTTGCGCATCTGGGGCTGCTTGCCGAGGGGTTTGAAATCGCCCTCCTGGCCTGCGACGATGCCCGGATCGCGGCGCTGAATACCGAGTTTCGCGACAAGCCGCAGCCGACCAATGTGCTCAGTTGGCCCACATGGGATCTGAGCACTGACACAGAGGGTGCCCCCCCTGATCTGCCGGAGCCGGGCGACGGGGCAGACCCCGAATCCCTTGGCGATATCGCGCTGTCTTATGACACCTGTGCGCAAGAGGCCGCCGAGCAGGGCAAGGAATTCGACGCGCATCTGATGCATCTTGTTGTCCATTCGGTGCTGCATCTGCTAGGATACGACCATATCCGTGACAAAGATGCCGCGTTGATGGAAGAAACCGAAGTGGCGATACTTGCGCAACTCGGGGTCGCGGACCCATATGAAACCGGGGCCGAGATGCCCCTGTGATACTGGAAAGGACCGATGGGCGATACGACAGACGGATCTAGTGCGGCGCAACGCGCGCAGGATGATCCCAGAGAAAACGAAACGCGTGGCCTGTTTGGCCGCTTGTTCGATGCCCTGACCCCCGATGATGAGGACGCCCGCGAAAAGGCGGATGCGCTGGGACAGACCTTGCCGGGTCTGGCCAATTTGCAACGCCTGCGCGTCTCGGATGTGGCAAGCCCCAAGGCCGAGATCATCGCTGTGGAACAGAGCGCCTCGCTTGCTGACATCGTGGTGCAGTTCCGCGAATCCGGCTATTCCCGCATCCCGGTCTATGAAGATACGCTCGACAAGCCGTTAGGGCTGTTGCTGCTGAAAGACCTTGCCCTGCGCTACGGGTTCAACGGCCATCACGAGATTGATCTGCAAGCGCTGCTGCGCCCGATCCTTTATGTGCCGCCCTCGATGCCGCTTTCTGTGCTGTTGCGCAAGATGCAGGCCGAGCGCACGCATTTCGCGCTGGTGATCGACGAATATGGCGGGGTCGATGGGCTGGTGACGATTGAAGACCTGCTCGAACAGGTCGTGGGCGAAATCGAGGACGAGCACGATACGGAAGAAGACGCGATGATCGTGCAGGAAAGCCCTGAAGCCTTGCTGGTCGATGCGCGTACCGAGTTGGAAGAGTTGGAAGACGCACTGGGCTTCGCTCTTGCAGACCATGTCGATGACGAGGAAATCGAGACTTTGGGCGGGCTGATCTTCCTGTTGGCAGGCCATGTCCCGATCCGCGGCGAGGTGATCGCGCATCCGTCCGGCGTGGAATTCGAGGTGATCGAGGCCGATCTGCGCCGCATCAAGCGCCTGCGCCTGCATCTGCCCCAAGCCCTGCACGACGCAGCACAGTGACGGACCTGCCGATTTGACACGCTGGACCCGGTGGCGCCCGCGCCTGCGACTGGCGGCGGGATATGGCAGCTTGGGCGCGCTGGCTGCTGCCGGGCAAGCGCCACTGGGCTGGTGGCCCGTCTCGATCGTGGCGCTGGCAGCGCTGTTCTTCATGCTGCCGCTGGCGCGCGATGGACGCGCGCTTGGGGGCCGCTTGTGGCTGGCGGGCACGGGCTATTTCGCCGCATCGCTGTTCTGGATCATCGAGCCGTTTTTCATCGAACCTGAAATCCATGGCTGGATGGCCCCGTTCGCGCTGGTGCTGATGGCGGGCGGGATGGCGCTGTTCTGGGCCGGGGCGGGAGCCTTGGCGGCTTTGGCCGAAGGCCGCGCGCGGCTGGTCGCGCTTGCTGCAGCCCTGATCGCGCTGGAGCTGTTGCGCGGCTGGGTTTTCACGGGCTTCCCTTGGGCGATGCTGGGCCATAGTGTGATCGGCACGCCGCTGATGCAGCTTGCCGCCCTCACCGGCGCAGGGGGGCTGTCGCTGCTTATCGTGGGGGCGGCGCTGCTGCCCGTCTTTGGGGCGACCCTTGTCGCACGCGGCATAGGGGCGGCGGTTGCGGCAGCATTGCTCTCTGCACTCTGGTTCTGGGGCACGGCTCAGACCGCCCTGCCCCCGGATCGGGACGCCGTGATCCGGCTTGCACAACCCAATGCGCCGCAAGACGAGAAATGGCTGCCCGAAAACATCCATTTCTTCTTCAACCGGCTTCTTGATCAGACAGCCTTTCCCGCTGATCCCGCGCCTGCTCTGGTGATCTGGCCTGAAACTTCTGTGCCCTTCCTGCTGGAATTTCCCGGTGACGGGCTGAGCATGATGGCCGATGCCGCCGCCCTCCACGGCCAGGACACGCGTATCGGCTTCGGGGTGCAGCGCGATGAAGGTGGGCGTTTCTTCAACTCGCTGGCCATTCTGACCACAGAAACCGATATCACCCATATCTATGACAAGCATCATCTGGTCCCCTTCGGCGAGTATATACCGTTTTCCGAATTCCTGCTCGGCACGCCCATCGGCGGGCTGGCCGGACAGGCGCTGATCGGCTACAGTCCCGGCCCCGGCCCGGAACTGCTGGACCTTGGTGCGCTGGGGCTGGCTTTGCCGCTGATCTGCTATGAAGCGATCTTCCCGCGCCACCTGCGCACGGACATGCGCCCTGACTGGATCCTGCAGGTCACAAATGACGCCTGGTTCGGCGAGATCACGGGTCCTTTCCAGCACCTCGCCCAGGCGCGGTTGCGCGCAGTCGAACAGGGGCTGCCGCTCTTGCGTTCGGCCAATACCGGCGTTTCCGCCATCATCGATGCGCGCGGCGGGATCGTGGCTGATCTGGGGCTGGGGGTGACGGGTTTTCTGGATGGCCCGCTGCCCGGTGCCCTGCCGCCCACATTCTACAGCCGCCATGGTGACGCGCCGGTCTGGCTGCTTCTGACGCTGTTGGCTGTCGGCGCGCGGTTTATCCGGCGCTGATCCGTTCCAGGATCAGTGGGCGGTCTTCGGCCACTTCGCCAATCTTGCAAGTCGCAAGGAACGCCGCTGTCGCGCGGTCTGCCTGCGCCTCATCGCGCGCATGGACAAAGGCCAGCAGATCGTCTTCCGCGACCTGCGTCCCTTCGGGCGCGATCTGCGCAAAGCCCACGCGCGGGTCGATCCGGTCAGTGGGCTGCCTGCGCCCGCCGCCCATCTCGATCACCGCAAGCCCGATCTCGCGCGTGCGGTAACCTGTGACCACACCCGCGCGGGGGGCCGGGATGGGGCGGATCACGGGGGCTTGGGGCAGATGGGTTTGCGCGCGCGAGATGAAATCCGCAGGCCCCCCCAAGGCGCTGACCATCTGCTCGAACCGCTCAGCTGCGCGGCCCGAGTGGAAGGCCTCTTCCATCATCGCGCGCCCCTGCGCGATATCCGGCGCAAGCCCCGCGATCACCAGCGCCTCGGCCCCCAGCGCGCAGGTCACGTCCCAAAGTCGCGGAAAATGGCGCGCGCCGGTCAGGAAATCGACGGCATCCTGCACTTCGACCGCATTCCCGGCGCTCGGCGCAAGTGGTGCGTTCATGTCGGTGATCAGCGCGACAGTGCGGCAGCCCGCGCCATTCGCGACCTCAACCAGCGCGCGGGCCAGCCCCTCGGCCTGCTCCCGCGTCGCCATGAAAGCGCCATTGCCGCATTTCACATCCAGCACCAGCCCTTCCAGCCCCGCCGCCAGCTTCTTCGACAGGATCGAGGCTGTGATCAGATCCATCGACTCGACTGTCGCCGTCACATCGCGCACGGCATAGAAGCGCTTGTCCGCCGGGGCGAGGCTGCCCGTCTGCCCGATGATCGCACAGCCCACCGCCTTCGTGACCCGCTGCAGCGTCGCGCCATCCGGGGCCGTGTCATAGCCGGCAATCGCATCGAGCTTGTCAAGCGTGCCGCCCGTATGGCCCAACCCCCGGCCAGAGATCATCGGCACCACGGCCCCGCAAGCGGCCAGCGCCGGGGCGAGCATCAGCGAGACATTATCGCCAATCCCGCCGGAGGAATGCTTGTCGATCACCGGGCCATTGTCCCAGACCAGCACCTCGCCCGAATCGCGCATGGCTTCGGTCAAGGCCACGCGCTCGGCCAGCGACATGCCGCGCAGCACCACGGCCATGGCGAAAGCGCCAAGCTGCGCATCGCCCAGATCGCCCGAAGTGATGCCCGCGACCAATGCGCGGATCTGCGCGGCGTCGAGCGCGCGGCCATCGCGTTTGCAGCGGATCAGTTCCTGATAGAGCATCTCGCGGCCTCCGTCCGGTTTGATTTCAGCCTTGCCTTGCGCTGCGCAAAAGGCAAGGCTTGGACTATGGAAGGAACCCCCATGATCGATCCGCGCGTGGCCGCAAGTTTCAAGAAACAGTCCATGATGGCAAGCCTGGGCGCCGTATTGGTCGCAGCCAGCGATGGGCACTGCGTGATCCGCGCCCCGCATCTGGCGCAGTTCAACCAGCAACATGGCGCGGGACATGCTGCTGTTGCCTTTGCCCTGGGCGATTCGGCTGCGGGCTATGCCGCGCTGACCATGTTGCCCGAAGGCAAAGAGGTCATGTC
>SKSL01000129.1 GCA_007123015.1 Natronohydrobacter sp.
CGGGCAGGTCGGCATCTGCGACAATCGAGCCGCGCGCGAAGCGATAGACGTCTTCTTCAGGCGCGCTGCGTTGCTTGGGGTTGTTTGCCGCCACCCAGATTTCGCGCGACCGGTCGATCAGGAAGCGCAGTTCCGCCGGGTCCATCGAGCAGGCAATATCCGGCCCTTTGCGGTAGCGCGTATCTGTGTAATGCCG
Source organism: Natronohydrobacter sp. (assembly GCA_007123015.1). Taxonomy (GTDB): domain Bacteria; phylum Pseudomonadota; class Alphaproteobacteria; order Rhodobacterales; family Rhodobacteraceae; genus Roseinatronobacter. The sequence goes on from SKSL01000129.1 coordinate 197, forward strand.
CTCAAGGATCGAAGCCCCCAGCGCAACCGAGGCCAGCGCCATTTCCGGGCCGATGGAATGATCCGAGAAGCCCACGACAGCGCGCGGAAAGGCGTCGCGCAACTCGGTCACACCGCGTAGGCTGACGATTTCGGCGGGGCTGGGATAGAGATTGGTGCATTCCAGCAGCGCATAAGGCACGCCCGTCTGATCGAGAATATCGACCGAGGCGCGGATCGTTTCAATCGTCTGCATGCCCGTGGACAGGATCACTGGCTTGCCCTTGCGCGCGATATGGCGGATCAGCGGTAGATTATCGGCCTCACCCGAGCCGATCTTGTAGGCGGGCACGTCGAGGGTTTCGAGGAAATCTGCTGCCGCGCGGGAAAACGGCGTAGAGATCCAGATCATGCCCAACGCTTCAGTGTAGTGCTTGAGTTCCGCTTCTTCATCAAGCGAAAGCGCACAGCGCGCCATGACATCCCAGATCGAGACATCGGCATTGGGCGGGAAGATCGCCTTGGCCTCATCCGTCATCTCATCTTCCAGGATATGGGTCTGGTGTTTGATCATCTCGCAGCCCGCCGCTGCGGCCAGACGCACCATATCCTTGGCCACGCCGAGGTCACCGCCATGGTTGATGCCGATTTCGGCAATGACAAGCGGCGGATGATCGGGGCCAATCTCGCGCCCGGCGATGGAGAAACTCTGTGTCACGCGGCTTTGGGTCCTGTCTGGCAATCTGCACGGCAGGCTTACACGATCCAGCGGTCTGCGGGCAATGCGAAAGGCCGCTCAGGTCTGGAACAGACCCGCCAGGGCGCTCTGCAAAGGGTCTGGATCATCAAATTCCAGCCGCACAGGCAAGGTCAGAACCTTGGCGCGAAAGCTCGCGGGCAGGCGCACAGCGTCTTTTTCCGTCGTCACCAGTTGCGCGCCCAGCGCTTTGGCCTCTAGCGTCAGGCGCGCCATCAGCGCATCTGTCAGCGGCTGGTGATCGCTCAGGGCTTCGGCACGCAAAACATCGGCCCCTTCCGCGCGAAGGGTCGCAAAAAACTTCTCTGGCCGCCCGATCCCGGCAAAGGCCAGCACACGCAGCCCCTGAAAGGACATGCCCATCTGCAAGGGCCGCAGCGCTGCGCGCAGCAACGGCAGGTTCAATGGTTCAGAGGGGAAGCGCGCCTGCATCTCGGGCAGGCCGATGCTGATGATCATATCTGCGCGGGCCAGCCCGGCAGCGACAGGTTCTCGCAGGGGACCAGCGGGCAGGACGCGATGATTGCCGAAGCCCACGGCCGCATCGACCACGATCAGCGACAGGTCCTTGGCCAGCCCCGGATTCTGAAAGCCATCATCCATGACCAGTATCTCGGCCCCTGCCGCAACGGCCTGCTGCGCAGACGCCGCGCGATCCGGCCCGACCCAAACTGGCGCGAAAGCGGCCATCAGCAAGGGCTCATCCCCGACATCCACCGCGCCATGGTCGCGCAGAGAGACCTGCACGGACCCCTGCACGCGCCCCCCATAGCCGCGCGACAGGATATGCGGGCGGTGCCCCATTGCCTGCAGCATCTGCACCACTGCGATCACTGTCGGGGTCTTGCCTGTGCCACCAATATTCAGGTTTCCGACACAGATGACCGGCACAGGCGCTTGCCAGTCGGGGGCCCGCGCAACGCGCCGCGCCGTCACTGCTGCATAGAGTACCGAGAGCGGCGCGAGCGCCCGTGCCAGCAGACCGGGCCGCGCAGCTGGTTTGAGCCAGAAACCGGGCGGGCGCATCATGCCTGCCTCGCGCGCGCGACAGCCTGCAGTACAGCTTCGAGCACTGTCTCGGTCGCCTCATACCCTTCCGAGATCACCTGCCAGCCACGATGCGCCTGATCTGCGGCCTGTTCAGGGCGCAAGGCTGTGCAGATCGCGGCACCAAGCGCGCCCGCGCTCTGGATCATCCGCGTCGCCCGTGCACTGCGCAGCAGATCGAACGCATCCGCATGGCGGCCGAAATAGCGCCCATGCACGATGGCAGATCCCATCCCCGCGGGTTCCAGCGGGCTAAGCGTGGCCCCATCATTGGTCAGCGATCCGCCAAGATAACAAGCGACAGCGAGGCGATACCATAACCCACGCTCTGCTTCCGTATCGACGATGTAAACCTGCGTATCAGGTGTCAGCAATTCATCTTCCGAGCGCAGCGCAGTCTGGAACTGCGCGCCGAACATCGCCTTGAGGGCTGTGCCGCGCATGCGATCCATCGGATGCAGGATCAGCGCCAGACGATGGCTTTCGCGCAGGGCTTCGCGTTGTGCCTGAAGGATCACCGCTTCTTCGCGTTCAGGCACACCTGCGGCCAGCCAGACCGGGCGCAGCCGCAACGCCCCGGCCAAGGCCTCGCGTTCGGCTTCATTGCAGCCCAATGCTGTGGGCGTCGAGGCCAGCCTGCCGCAGACTGTCAGCGCACCTGCCCGCAGCCCGCGCGCCAGCCAGGCGGCCTGAGCATCAGGCGCGGGCACAAAGACACGCGTGATCTGCGAGAGCACGGACCGCCGGAAACCGGGCAGATACTGCCAACGCGTGTCGAAAACGGGCCCCTGCGCCTCGATCGCGAAGATCGGGATGTGGTGGCGGCCAAGATACCGGATCAGCGCGACTGGAAGGGTCTGAACGGCCATCAGCAGCGCCGCCGGGTGCAGACCCTGTGCCAGCATCTGCCGCGCGTGGAGAGGCGTCTGCTCTTCCGTGCTCAGCAGGATGCGGCGCTCCAATGGGGGGATGTTCAGTAGCGCCGCCTGAGGCAGGCTGAGCAGCACGCAAAGATCGGGGTCCTTTTGCAGCAGGGCTTCCGACAAGGTCAGCAGAAGCAGGCTGTCGCGTGAGTTATCACTATAGAGCCACGCGAAGCCGCGCTCCAGATGGGGAACCATGTCAGCCAGAGCTGCGTTTTTCGCGCCGCTGCGGTCGCGGAACGGGCCCGATGGACTGCGCATCACGAGATGCACCCTTTTGCAGGCACTCGGGACTGGTCTATGGCTGGGTGTCGAGAGAGAGGGGACACTGCAGAACCTTCAGGCGCATATCTGGATCCCTGATAGGCCAGAACCCAACTCTTGCAAAGCGCCAGATCACCGGGAATGGGCCGTGCGGCGCGCGATCAGACTCGCATGCAGGTCCGGATTGGCTGCGATCACCCCGTCCGAGCGCGGCTGTGGCGTGTCAAAGCGCAGTTCTGCCCCCTGCCCGGTGGTCACGATGCCACCGGCCTCGGTGATCAGAAGCGCACCAGCCGCACTGTCCCAATGCCATGTCGGACGCAGGCTGAGCATTGCGTCAAACGCGCCCTCGGCCACAAGCGCCATGCGCCAGGCAATCGAAGGGCGGAAATGGCGATCAAGATCAGGCACACCCCCGGGCCATTTGTCAGGGTGCATTTGTGGTCGCGCCGCAAGGACCCGCGCCTTTATTGCAGGATCTACTGTGCTGACCTGGATTGTTCGGTCATTCAGCGCAGCCCCCGCCCCGCGTGCCGCACTGTAGCACTGGCCCAGCACAGGCAGGTGAACGACCGCAGTGACGGGGCGGCCCTCCTCGATCACAGCAAGCGCATGGGCAAAGCCGGGCTGTCCGTCGATGAAGGCGCGGGTGCCATCAATGGGATCGATGATGAACATGCGCCTCGCCTGCAAACGGGCCGGGTCTTGCGCGCTTTCCTCGGACAACCAACCATAATCGGGCCGCGCCCCCATCAACCGCGCGCGCAGCATCTGGTCGATTTCCAGATCGGCCTCGGTCACAGGCCCCTGCCCTGCGCCCTTGTCCCAGACCTTCGGCGCGGCCTTGAAATACCGGGTCGCGATTTCGCCTGCCTCCTGCGCGGCATCCTTCAACAAGGCCAGATCGTCATGCGCCCGCAAGGGTCATCCCTTCGACAAGGATCGAGGGTACGACACTGGACAGGTGATCGCGCGCATCATTGGCCGGGATGATCCGGCCCAGCATCTCGCGCAGATTGCCCGCGATGGTGCATTCATTCACCGGATAGGCGATCTGGCCATTCTCGACCCAGAAGCCCGAAGCACCGCGCGAATAATCCCCTGTCGTGGGATTTATGGTCGCACCGATCAGCGATGTCACCAGCAGGCCCGTGCCCATCTCTGCCAGCAACTCGGCCTGCGAGCGCGGGCCTTGCGTCAGGATCAGGTTCGAGCTTGACGGCGATGGCGGCCCGGATGTCCCGCGCGTCGCATTGGCCGTGCTGTCCAGCCCCAGCTTGCGCGCAGTCGCCAGATCAAGCACCCAGCTTTGCAGCACACCATCTGCAACCAGATCCTTCGCGCGGCTTTGCAGCCCTTCTGCGTCAAACGGGCGCGACCCGGACCGGCGTCGCCGCAGCGGATCTTCACGCAGGGTTATGCCCTTGGGCAGCACGGCCTCGCCCATCGCGTCGCGCAGCCAGCTGGAGCCGCGCGCAATCGCGCTGCCATTGATCGCCGAGAGCAGATGCCCGATCAGGCTGGAGGCAATGCGCTCATCATAGAGCACGGGATAGGCCCCCGTCTTGGGACGCCGCGCCCCGTGCCGGGCAACCGCGCGCTCTGCGGCCAGGCGCCCGATCTCTTCTGCATCGGGCATGTCCAACTGGAATATGCGCGACTCGGCGCACCAGTCGCGTTCCATCCCCGTCCCCTCGCCCGAGATCGCCACGCAGGACACATGGCGCGATGTCCGTGCGTAGCCGCCCTGAAAGCCGTTCGTCGCGGCCAGCCAGATCGCCTGCGCCCCATAAGACGCCGAAGCCGATTGCACTTGCGTCACACCACGCACGGCCTCGGCCGCCGCTTCGGCACGTCGTGCATCTTCTTGCAAGGTCTCGGGGGCAGGCTCGGGCGCGGGGTCGAACAGCTCCAACCCTTCGGCCGATCTGAGCAGCGCGAGTTGATGGGTTTCGGCAAGACCGGCATGCGGATCTTCAGGCGCTTCACGCGCCATCGCGACAGCTCGTGCGGCCATCGCGTCCAGGGTCGCAGGGCTTGTATCAGACGATGAAATACAGGCCTGGCGCTTTCCGATGAGGACGCGCAGACCAAGGTCCAGACCCTCGGCACGTTCGGCATGTTCCAGCCCGCCTTTGCGCATATCAACCGAGACCGAGCGCCCTTCGATGACGATCACATCGGCGGCTTCGGCCCCTGCCGATTTCGCGGCCTTGAGCAGCGCGTTGGACACAAGTTTGAGCGGCGAGGTCAGATGGTCGTCGAACATGAGGGTGCCTCCGAGAGAAGATAAATGCCTGATCTAGTGGCTTCGCGGCAGAATTGAAATGCCGCAAGCAGGTTTTGATCAGGACTGATCTTGCGACCCTGCGACATGCCACGACAGGCGCCTCATGGTCGTGATCACAGACAGCGCCTGAAGCCGGTCCATGGGCGCAGCGCTCAGAGCTCTTCAGCCCGCACGCGCCGGCCCAGAGCCGTCCCGATCTGGTAGGAAATCTCTGTGAACACCGTGTCGAACGCCCGGAACAAGGCGCGGTTGAAGTCCTGTGCAAGCGGGGTGGCGACATAGAGATTGAACTCTGCAAGCTTCGTAGTATCAAGTGGTTGATATGCCATCAGGAAATAAGATTCGATCCAGTCATCGATATCTTCGCGGATGGCAGGTTCCTGTTCCCAGACCAGTTGCAAGAGCATCTCACCCGACAGCCCGAACACTGCATCTTCCGCCATCATGCCCCGATAATAGGCCAGTGCCGTATTCAATCCCAACGAGACATTCAGCTCGACCAGATCATTGGCGGCGATCCTCTCTCTCACTTGCGCAAGGCGCATGCCCTCTGGCGTGTCAGGCGCAGCTCTCCGCGCCCGCGACAGCGCATCGCGCGCGATGAAATCGACATCGTCATCCAGCAAGGCACGGCGCGCCGCGATCTCCAGCTGCAAAATGCGCCGTCCCAGGTCGGTCGCCGCGAATTCAAGCGCATCTGCCCGAACATCTGGTCTATTCGCCAAATCTGCTGTCAGGCTGTCCAAAAACGCGTCCAGCATCCGTGACGCATCGTAGATTGTTTCGACATCTGTCCTGTAGAGCTCCAGAGCGCGGCCCTGCAATGGTGTCGCACCATCAGCCATAGCAGAGGCGCGCCCTTCTTCCGCCATGATCTCGAACAGTTCCGTCAGGAAGAAAGCCTGTGTCAGATCGTCCGCATGGACGCTGCGCGGATACAGAAACGCGCTTGCGACAATCACCGCCACTTTCAGCAAATTGAAGATGGGACTGAACCGCATGGTGCCTGCCTCGCATTACAACATCTGGATTTTGTAACGTAGCGCGCATGCTGCGGCCATACACATTCTCGCGGTTGTGGTGGCGAGAAAGCTGATTTTCCCCTTGCACCGTCCTGGATGAAACAGTATCGACCGAGCGCGTGAGGAGAGGTGCCGGAGTGGTCGAACGGGGCGGTCTCGAAAACCGTTGTCCCTTCACGGGGACCCAGGGTTCGAATCCCTGTCTCTCCGCCATTTAAATAACTTAAGCGCTTGTTTTTATTAAAAAAACTGAAAATCGTACCCCCTCGATATCCCCCACGTCGACAAGGCTTGTCTCGGAACGAGGCGGACGTGGGCGGAAAGGTAGGCTGAAGAACGCGTGCACGTTCGGTCAGCTTGACCGGCCGGAACAAGGGACCTTGTTCAATTCCTGCAATGGCAAGCCACGCTTCCAGTGCTCCCACAGGGCAGTGTCGAGTCCTTCCATGGGGAATGCCCAGTCGCCGTCCTGCGCCCTCTTGATCAGTTTTGCTGCGCCGGATGGTCACGATCAGACCTTGGCGCGCGGCCTCCACATCAGCACAGTCCAACCCGAAAAGTCCGGAACGGCGAAAGCCCCCGGCAAATCCAAGCAGGAGAAGTGCGCGGTCGCGATGATCGCGCATTGAGTCGCCCAGACTGTCGAGGACCAACAGAAGATCATCCCGCAAGAGAGGCTTGGCCTGCCGCTGGGCAGTGCCATGTGCGCGCCGCAGGCCGCGCAACGTGGCATTTACGATTTCGGCCCGACAGGGGTTCGGCACGCCTGCCATTTCGTGCGCTTTGGAGATCGAGGCAATCCGGCGCTGGATTGTCGCCACGGCGTGTTGCCCTGCGTGATCGCCAATGTAGGCGCAGATCATGTTCGGGCTGGCTGGGATGGGGCTCCGCTAGAGATTTCGGGAGGCCAAAAAGCTCTTCATCAGCTTGGGCACATCTTCCGTTCCCTCGACCTGCATTTCGACAGTCCGTTGATTGCTCGTGATCCATGTCAGCAGTTGCGCAAGATCGTAGGCAGTCTTGATAGGATGCGGCACGCCTGGAACACGTTTGTGTTGCCCAACCCTATATGACGAAAGTGGATGGCGTTCACCGCGCTTACTCGGCGGCTGCACAGTGCCGTCATAACCGGTTTCCAGAATCGCCCAAAGTCGTGCACAGGTGTTCACTGGCCATATGCCCTTTGCGCGCAGATGGTCCTCGCACCAGGCCTGCACCTCGCCTTTTTCTACTTGCGTCTTTTCCCATCCCCGCAACTGCGCAAGCACATCAGGCTCGACGGCCAACCGCTGTTCGATGAAGTCCTTCACGAGTTTCGTGCGTGAAAGATCCACATGATGGACCGAGCGCATGCGATCTTCTTCGACGGTGAACATGCCGTTTAGGCACACGATCCGGCGCCACCGGATGCTGACGTGCAGGGCCGAAGAACGATCGACCGAATTCATCACCTCGATCTCGGGTCTGTAGATGTCGCCCTCATTTTCCGGTCGTTCACGCCCCCGTGAAAAAAGGTCACAGCTTCGACTTTCCAATGGAATTGTGATCCGAATGCGCTCCCCATACTCGGTCATCACGACCTTGGCCTTGGCATTATCGGGGCCAAGTCCCTCGACATTGTCGGCCAGCCAAAATGCAACCACTCGGTGTTGGAGCAGATCATACCTGTCAGAAACCGATGCGACCGGCCGTTCGTTCTTATCGGCGCCAAAAGGCATCCGAACGATGACGCGCATCCGCGGATTATCGTTAGGAGGCTCGCCGAATGGACGCAATTCGAAATCCGGTATGGCGTCGTGAAGCTGCGTCAGAGGAACTTCGAACTTGCGGACCGGCAAACCGCCCCAGAACGACAGATCATAGGTGCTGCTATACTGGTCGAGTGGCATGCGTGTCTCCCTGCTGATGCCTGTTAATAGAAATCGGTTCTTGATCGGCTGCTACAGGATGGCCGCCGGCAACGCTCTCAGTGCTGCCGTCCCGAACGAATTCGGTCGTATAGGTCCCGCGCAAGCCCCTTATGAACCGCAGCTCGAAATGGTTGATCGCTCATAACTTTTGAAAACACCTCTTCGTTGCCATCCATGCGATTGATGAAAAGCTCATCAAGCATGCGCTCAAGATAGGAAGCGAAGTTATCATATTTGTTGGCGAGCGCGGCTTCGACAATGCGTTCATCGCCCTCGGCACTTTCGCGGACCTGCTCGAAAAAGAGTTGATCGGCACGGGTGAAGCTCGTCCCGAACCGCTCATTCAGCCTCTCCACAAGGTCTTTTAGCCCAACCTCTTCATCCTTCCTCCCGCCCGAACCCACATCGGTCGGGCCTTTCAGCGGGTCAGCCTCACCATCTTCAAGACTGATTGATCCCTGAGTCATTTGCTGAATACGGAAATACTTCAACGCAACTTCGTCGTCCAACGTGAAGGATGATCCATCGCCAGGGGGCGGTAATTTGGAAATCAGATTTCGGCAAAACGTGTAGAATTGCTCAAGCTCGCTGTCCTGATATGGGATGATCTGGGACAGAAAGGCATAAAGATTGCGGAATGCGGTTATTTGCCCCCTAAACTCTTCGCGCTCTTCCTCGTCACGCCTCTGGAAGGCATCAACAGCGCGATCCAATATGGCATTCATCGTGCGATGATCTGTGGCTGTGTGGTCCTTCTTTTTCCTGTACCAAACAACCGAGAATGCGCTGACATCTTCCGTTGTGAAAATCGCCCACTCTAACACCCTGTGCTGCAATTCGTTCAAGCGTTGAGGGTCCACGCTCTCGCCCACGGGAGTATCTTCGTAGTATGGCTTGAACGCCTTGAAGATGTCGTCCTCCTCGTTGGCGAAGTCAAGAACGAAAGTCCGAGCCTTGCCGGGTGCCATTCTGTTCAAGCGGGAAAGCGTTTGAACGGCCTGCACCCCTGCTAGACGCTTCACCACATACATCGCCTGCAAGAGCGGCTGATCGAACCCGGTCTGATACTTGTCTGCAACCAGCAACACACGGAATTCATCGCTGTCGAATGTCTCGGGCAGTTCCGCTTCTGGAAGCCCGTTGTTCATTCCGACTTCGGTATACGCGCTTTCCGGGATGGCTGGGTCTTCCACCGTTCCCGAGAAAGCAACAAGCGACTTGATGCCCTTGTAGCCGCGCTCTGCAATGTATCGGTCGAAGGCGAGTTTGTAGCGCACGGCTTCAAGCCGCGAGCCAGTGACAACCATTGCCTTGGCCCGCCCGCCGATTTCGTGCATCACGTTTGCGCGGAAATGCTCAACGATAATCGTCACAACCTGCTCGATGTTGTGAGGATGCAGCGTCAGAAACTGGGTCAGCACCTTGGCAGCGGCCCGCTTCGGCACCTGCGGGTCATTCTCGATCTGCTTCACCAAGCCATAGAAACGCTTGTAGGTCGTGTAATTCTTGAGGACATCCATGATGAAGCTCTCTTCGATAGCTTGCTTCATCGTGTATTCATGGAACGGTGACTGACCATCCGGCCCCGGCTCATCGAACATGGCCTTCGTCTTGAACTTCGGCGTGGCGGTGAAAGCAAAGAAGCTTAGGTTGGGTTGACGGCCCCGTTGTAGCGTGTCCCGCAGAATCGCCCGCTTTGCGTCGTCGGTCAGGTTATCGTCTTCCACGTCCGAAAGCTGGGCGGCGATAGCAGCCTCGATTCCATCCTTGTTCAGCATCCCGCGCAGCGCCGATGCAGTTTCGCCGGTCTGGGATGAATGCGCCTCGTCAACGATCACCGCGTAACACTTGCCTGCAGTGGCAAGATTCAGGTCTTCACCCTTTTCCTCAAGCGTGCGCAGCGCCTGCGCGATGAACGGGAATTTCTGGATCGTCGAGATGATGATCGGAACGCCGTTCGAGATCGCACGGGCAAGTTGCTGAGTGTTCTCGTCGATCTTCTCCACCACCCCGGTCTTGTGCTCGAACTGGTAGATCGTGTTCTGCAACTGCTGATCCAGCACAAGGCGATCCGTCACCACGATGACCGAATGGAAAATCTTCGCATCCGCCGCATCGTGCAGCCCTGCCAGACGGTGCGCGAGCCATGCGATGCTGTTCGACTTGCCCGACCCTGCCGAGTGCTGGATGAGGTAGTTCCGCCCCGCTCCATTTGCCTTGGCATGGGCCACCAGCTTCCGCACCGCATCAAGCTGATGATACCTGGGGAACACCATCGTTTCCTTGCGAACGGTCTTTGGCCCCCGGTCGGTGGCGATCTTCTTTTCCTTCACCTCAAGGTGCATGAAGCGTTGCAGGATGTCCAACAGGCTATCCCGCGCCAAGACCTCATCCCACAGGTAGGCAGTCTTCCAATTGCCTTCCACGGGCGGATTACCCGCGCCTCGGTTGTGCCCCTTGTTTAAAGGCAGGAAGAACGTCTCGCCACCCTTTAGGCGGGTCGTCATCCAGACCTCGTCAGGGTCAACCGCGAAATGGACAAGGGCGCGTTCCTTGAACTTGAACATCAGGTCACGTTCGTCACGGTCGCGCATATATTGCGTCTTTGCATCCGTCGCCCGCTGGCCGGTGAGCGGGTTCTTCAACTCGGCGGTGACAACCGGCAAGCCGTTCACCGCAAGCGTCACGTCGAGGATGCAGCGCTTGGCCTTGCCACCGGGGGCCTTCTTGACCGAGGTGAAGGCCACCTGCCGGGTGATCGTCAGCCGGTTCTTGGCGTAAAGCGCGGTCGTCTCGGGGTTCATGCCCGTGTTCGGCTGGAAATAGGCCAGCCGCAGCGTCTTGCCGTAGCAGCGGAACCCGTGGCGCAGAACGTGCAGCGTGCCCTTGGTGGCCAGTTCCTTGGTCAGGTCAGACAGAACCTGATCCGCCGACTGCCCCTTCAACAGGGCCTCTAGCTGATCCCATTTCTGTGCTTGAGTGTCGCGGATGAAGCCCAGCACATCGGCGGGGAACAGGCACAGGTCTTCGTTGAAATCGGCAGGCGACCGCCGCGCATATCCGCCGCGCGCAGTCAGCCCGTGTTCAATCGCAATCTCGAAGGCTGTTTCGCTATGCCCCGCCATTTCAAATCATTACCTTTCTGGCCAAACCCTATATTTCTTCAAATCGCTGTCTGGCGCACGAAAACAAGAAAAGAAGTCCCAGCTCTCCCAGAAAGCATCGTAACCATGTTTGTATGCCGCCATATCAGCAAGCTCAGCATATGTTTCGGCGAGCCAGCGCACGATTGTGAGAACATGGAAGCGCGCCCATTTCTGAATTATCTCAGCTTGGCCCGATAGCATTACAGCAGTCTGAA
>SKSL01000245.1 GCA_007123015.1 Natronohydrobacter sp.
AAGCTGATCGTTTCGGTTTCCGTGGCCATCGCAGCCAGCATGCCGACCAGATAGCTGCCCTCTTCTTCGGCGAAGATCACGGAACGGACATTGGGCAGATCCACCACCATATCAATCAGCACGAAAGAGGTATCTGGGAATTCCGGGGCGACTTCTTCCAGCGTGGGGCCATTGGCAAAGCCCAGCACGACGACCGGATTGGCCCCGGCTTCGGCCAGACGGCGGGCGAATTGCACGCGCTGCGCTTCGGCAGTCACTTCGATGTCACGGTAGCTGCCGCCAGTTTCAGAGGCCCAACGCTCGGCCCCATTGAACGCGGCCTCATTGAATGATTTGTCGAATTTGCCGCCAAGGTCATACATCAACGCCGGATCGGCCTGCGCCATGGTCGCCGACAGCGCAAGGCCGGACGCTGCACCAAGCAATGTTTTCATAGACGTCATGCGGGTTTACTCCTGTTGGGCCTCTGGGCGACATGGTTTGCCCGAGGCGGTTGTCGGCAGCATGTGGCACTACACGATTGCTGCGATTAACCTCGCATTTGATCAAGCGGTCAACAGCAAAATCCGTCGGGCTTGGCGCGTATTGCGCAGGCGTCAGTCGGCTTGCGCAAGGCTTGCCTGAAAAACAAGCGCATCACGCGACGCCAGCCCCGGCGCGCGGTAATATCCACGCCGTTCCCCCACTTTCAGAAACCCCAAAGCCGTGTAAAGCGCGATTGCCGGCGCGTTATCGGCGGCAACTTCCAGAAAACAGACATGCGCGCCGCGTTGGCGTATCTGCGCCAAGCCCGCGCGCATCAGCTGGCGGCCCAGGCCCTGGCGCTGGGCCTTTGGGGCCGTGGCCAGCGTCAGAAGTTCGGCTTCGTCGCAGACCACGCGGAAGAGCGCAAAAGCCAACACTGCGTCGCCCGCCATGCGCTGCAGCAGACAGGTCTGCGGATCCGCCAGCAGCCCAGCAAAATCATGCGCGGACCAGGGCGGGGGCAGCGTGAAACACTGCGCATGCAGCGCCGCGAGGGCGTCGGGCGTCATGGCAGCAGCAATGGGGGTTGCTCGCTGGGCGGGGCAGCATCGGCGGGACGGATATAAAGCGGCGCAGGGCGGGGTTGCGGCTGGTCGAGGCGATATGCAGCGGCGCGGGCGATGGCCTCTGCCAGCGGGCAGCGCGCGGGCAGGACTGTGCCACCTGTCTGCTGCGCCCAGTTTTCGGCGGCACTGCCTGTGATAGGCATAGGCGGGAAGCCCTGCGCGTCAGTCGGGTCCAGCAGACAGGGCGGCGCAGGATCAGGCGTGAAGTCCTGAACATAGACCTCGCCGCGCCGTGCGTCTTCGACCACTGTCAGCGGGCGCGTATGACCGAAGGCGCGGGCTTCAAAAACCGACACACCAATGGCCGGGATTTTCAGCGCCAGCGCCAGGCCCCGTGCCGCCGCAACCGCGATCCGAATACCGGTAAAATTGCCCGGACCGATCCCCACGGCCAGCGCGGTTAGATCGCCCCATGCGACAGACCCATCATGCAGGATCTGTTCCAGCATCGGGATCAGTGCGTCGGCCTGACCGCGCGCCATGTCTTGCTGCGCTTGGGCAAGGCACGTCTCGCCCAACACAAGAGCGGCCGCGCAATGCGCGGCCGATGTGTCGAAGCCAAGGATCAACGGGTCAGACGGCAACCGGGCGCACCTCGGTCACTTCGGGGATGTAATGGCGCAGCAGGTTCTCGATCCCCATCTTGAGCGTCATCGTCGAAGACGGGCAGCCTGCGCAGGCGCCTTTCATGTGCAGATACACGACCCCACGCTCGAAACCGTGGAACGTGATGTCACCGCCATCCTGCGCCACAGCCGGGCGCACGCGGCTGTCGAGCAATTCCTTGATCTGGCCCACAATCTCGGCATCCGGGCCGTCATGCGCAGCGTGGCCTGCCTCGGCCTCACCCTCGATCACTGCGGCGCCGGATTGGAAATGTTCCATGATCGCGCCCAGGATTTCGGGTTTCAGATGTTGCCATTCAGCGTCATCTGCCTTGGTCACCGTGATGAAATCGCTGCCCAGAAAAACACCCGTGACACCTGTGACCTGAAACAGCCGTTGCGCAAGCGGCGAGGTCGCAGCCACATCGGCATTCGGGAAATCCGCTGTACCAAGGCCAAGCACGTCCTGACCGGGCAGAAATTTCAGCGTGGCCGGGTTCGGGGTCGATTCTGTCTGGATGAACATGCGAAACTCTCCTGTGTTGTGGGGGATATGCGCCCTGCCCCTTGCCCTGTCAAGCCGCAGGCCCTTGACATCCCTGAGCGCGCGCAAGAGCGTGTGGAGCATGTATTTCGCCTCTGACAACAGTTCTGGCCTGCCTGCTGCGATCATGGACGCACTGATCCGCGCGAATGACGGCTACGCGCCGGGCTATGGCAGTGATCCGCTGACAGACGCATTGCGCGACCGCATCCGCACCGTGTTCGAGGCCCCGGAGGCCGAGATCCTGCTCGTCACCACCGGCAGTGCCGCCAATGCGCTGGCGCTGGCCACGCTGTGTCCGCCGTGGGGGGCGATCTATTGCCATGGGCTTGCGCATATCGAGGTCGATGAATGTGGCGCGCCAGAATTCTTCACGGGTGGCGCGAAGCTGGTGCATCTGGGCGGTGCTGCAGGCAAGATCGGAGCAGCATCGCTGCAACGCGCCTTGGCAGCCTCAGGGCGCGGCGTGGTTCATTCCGTGCAGCCTGCGGCACTGAGCCTGACCAACCTGACCGAATGCGGCACGCGCTATTCGGTCACTGAGATCACCGAATTGGCGCAGATCGCCCATGACCATGGTCTGGCCGTGCATCTGGACGGGGCACGCTTTGCAAATGCGCTGGTGGCCGAGGGCTGCACGCCTGCCCAGATGTCGTGGCGCGCCGGGGTCGATGTGCTGGTGCTGGGCGGCACCAAGAACGGGTTGATGGGGGTTGAAGCCGTGATTTTCTTCGACCCGGCGCAGTATTGGGAAGCGCAACTGCGGCGCAAACGCGCCGGGCATCTGTGGTCGAAACACCGCTATCTTTCGGCGCAAATGCTGGCCTGGCTGGACGCGGATTTGTGGCTGGACCTCGCGCGGCACGCCAATGCCATGGCCGCAAGGCTGGAAGCGGGGTTGTCGCAACGCCTGCTGTTTCCGCGCGGCGGCAATATGCT
>SKSL01000053.1 GCA_007123015.1 Natronohydrobacter sp.
CACCAGAACGCAACCCTGATCCTTGGCCCCGGCGGCTTCCGCTTTGGCGATTACTGGAAGCTGGGCCTGCCACTGGAAGTGCTGGTGGTCGCGATCAGCATTCCGATCCTGCTGATCGTCTGGCCGCTGTAAGGCGCTGCATCCGGCAATCACCAAGTCTCAGGGTCGCATTCCAGTGCAGGCGTCATTTTGCCTCAAAGGGCCTGAGCAAACTGCCCAACTCTGTCGGGAATGGGAACACAATCGTCGAGTTCTTCTCGGCCCCGATTGTCGTCAGGGTGGACAGATAGCGCAACTGCATAGCGCCGGGCTCTGCGCTCAGGATCTCGGCAGCTTCAAGCAACTTTGCGGCGGCCTGTTGTTCACCTGCAGCGTTGATCACCTTGGCGCGGCGTTCGCGTTCGGCCTCTGCCTGCCGGGCGATGGCGCGGATCATGGATTCGTCGATATCGACATGCTTGATCTCGACATTGGCCACCTTGATCCCCCAGCCATCGGTCTGGGTGTCGATGATTTCCTGAATGTCACTGTTCAGCTTGTCGCGCTCGGACAGCATTTCATCCAGTTCGTGCTTGCCCAGCACCGAACGCAGCGTGGTCTGTGACAACTCTGACGTGGCCTGCATGAAGTTCTCGACCTGAATCGTGGCCTTCTCGGGGTCCACCACGCGGAAATAGATCACGGCATTCACACGGACGGACACGTTGTCCTGACTGATCACGTCCTGACTTGGCACATCCAGCACGCGCACGCGCAAATCCATGCGCACAACTTGCTGAATGACCGGGATGACCAGTATCAGCCCGGGCCCTTTTGTCCCGGTGTAGCGGCCAAGCGTAAAGACAACAGCGCGTTCATATTCGCGCAGCACCTTGATGGCAGAGGCCAGAAAGGCCAGCACCAGAACGATGATGACGACCAGAAAGCCCAGATCGCCGAATATCTGCAAGATATCCATCAGATTTCTCCTTTGTCTGGCGGCACGGGCGGCAAAAGCCCTCAGGCATCGTCGTTCTGGCCTTGTGCCGCTGCGGGTCTCGGGGCGACATGCAGGGTCAGCCCCTCGATTTTCGTGATGATCACGTCATCATCCTTGTCAAAAGCCTGATCCGCGCGCGCGTTCCACCGCTCGCCATGCACGAAAACATGCCCTTTTTTGCCCTTCCAGTCCTGTACGCGGGCGGTCGTGTTCAGCATATCATGCACCCCGGTCGTCACCTTTCGCCGGTGAGAGGTGTATCCAAGCCGCGCAACAATCGCCGTGAACGCCAGCGATGCCACGGCCACAGCCGCAAGCGCGGGGATTGACGGCTCGAACCCCGGCACATCGGAATCGAACAGGAACACACCCCCCGCCACGATAGCAACCGTGCCTCCTATGCCCAGAATGCCGAAAGACGGGCTGAACGCCTCGGCCAGCACAAGCAGCAAGCCCAGCCCGATCAGGGCCAGCCCGGCAATGTTGAAAGGCAGGATCGACAACGCGAACATGCCAAGGATCAGACTGATCCCGCCGATTGTGCCTGGCACAAGCGCACCGGGGTTCAGCAATTCAAACACAATCCCGTAAAAGCCCACCACCATCAGCAAAAGCGACACATTCGGGTTTGCGATGATCGACAAAAGCTGCGTGCGCCAGTCCGGCGCGATCGAGACAAGGCTGAGGTCCTTGGTGTCCAGAACGAAATCCTCGCCATCAAGCTGGACGGTCCGGTCATGGGCGCGGTCCAGAAGTTCGGGCAGGTTGCGGGCTGTGAACTCGGCGACATTTTCTTCGACAGCGCCATTTGCGGTCAGGGTTGCTGCCTCGCGCACGGCAAGTTCGCCCCAATCCGCATTGCGACCATGGATTTCGGCCAGACTGCGGATTTGCGCGATCGCATCATTCATCGCCTTTGCCATGCCAGCATCATCTGGCCCGCTGTCGTTTTCCGCGCTTCCGTTTGCCCCCTCATCATCGGTCGCGGAATCATCATCTGCCGGATCGTCGCTGAAAGGCAGCCCGCCACCCCCGCCACCCAGACTGACAGGCGTTGCCGCCCCTACCGAGGTTCCGGGAGCCATGACGGCCAGATGGCTGGCATACAGGATGAAGGTGCCAGCACTTGCGGCCCGCGCACCCGACGGCGCGACGAAAGTCGCCACAGGCACGGTCGAATTCAGGATTGCGCTGTTGATGTCGCGGGTCGAGGTGACAAGCCCGCCGGGCGTGTCCATCTGCAGAATGATCAGCCCGGCACTGTCGGCGTTGGCGGTTTCGATCCCCCGGATCAGGTAATCTGCGCTCGCGGGGCTGACGGCGCCATCCAGTTCCAGCACGACGGCGTGACCTGCGCGCCCATCGTTCTGCGCTTGTAGCGCCACCCCGATCAGCCCAAGGGCAAGGGCCAGGGCAGACCCGACGCGCCGCATACCGGATTTTGCATGACTGAGCACCTATCTGCCCCTTCATTTTGTTCCGCTACACTTGTTAATCTAGTGCAAAAACTGCCGCGTTCAATTCACAGCCTCCCCGCGATCCGAAACGCTCGACCGCAATGAAGAGAGGTGACCCTGCTCATTCGCCCCCATTGCAGACCAGTCAAGGTGGATCAGGGTTTCATGTCAGACTGCCATTCTCATGGGGTCAGTTCTGGCTTCTCGGGACAGTAATGCAGGCGCAGGACGTCATCCACGGGCATTTCCCAGCGTGACAGCAACGCGCGCCCATTCGTCGCCATTTCCCGGCAGGCCCAGACGAACCCAATGCCGCGAATACGGGAAGATACGACTCCAGATCCGGGCATGTCCGAGGAAATCTTGCGCCCGCTTTGCATCGGGTGCGTGATATGTCCGAAACAGATGCGTCCCGCCGACCAGATCCCAACCTGCCAAAGCTGCGTACTGGTCCAGTTTCTGCGCCTCACCGGCCAACCGGGCGATTGTCGAAGCGCGCCATGGGTGGTCGCCAAGTGCAATGCGCCCGACCTCCAGCGCCGCGCCGCTGACAGGCCATGGGCCGGCCATTTCGGCAAGTTGCGCGATCACGTCCGCGCCGCCAAAGACAAATCCCAGTCGCAGCCCGGCGAGCCCCCAGAACTTGCCAAAAGAACGCAGCACGACAAGGTGTTCATCGGCATCGGCGGCAAGCGAGAGGTCGGGGGTCGCCTCGGCAAAGCTCTCGTCAACAATCAACCG
>SKSL01000078.1 GCA_007123015.1 Natronohydrobacter sp.
GAGGATATGAAGAAGCTGATCGCCTATTCGTCCGTCGCGCATATGGGTTTCGTGACGATGGGGATTTTCGCGGCCAATCAGCAGGGGCTGGATGGGGCGATCTTCCAGATGATCAGCCACGGCTTCATTTCGGGCGCGCTGTTTCTGGCCGTGGGCGTCATCTATGACCGCATGCATACGCGCGAGATCGCGGCCTATGGCGGGCTGATCAACCGGATGCCGGTCTATGCAGCCGTGTTCCTTCTGTTCACCATGGCCAATGTCGGGCTGCCGGGCACATCAGGCTTCGTGGGTGAATTCCTGACCTTCATGGCGGTGTTTCAGGTCAATACCTGGGTGGCGTTCTTCGCAGCCACAGGCGTCATCCTGTCGGCAGGCTATGCGCTGTGGCTGTTCCGCCGCGTGGTGATGGGCGAGATGATCAAGGAAGCGCTGAAATCCATCAAGGACATGGATCGCCGCGAAAAGGTCCTGATCGCGCCCCTTGCAGTGATGACCCTGCTCTTGGGCGTCTATCCCGCGCTGGTCACCGATATCATTGGCCCCTCGGTCGCCGCATTGGTGCAGGGGCATGAACTGGCGTTGCAGGCCCATGAGGCCGCATCCCAGATGGCACAGAACTGAAAGGTCCCGCGATGATCGCAGCTGATCTCTATACGGCGCTGCCCGAGATTGTTCTCGCGCTCTTTGCCATGGCCGCCCTGATGGTGGGGGTTTATGGCGGCAAGGACAAGCTGGCCGAGCCGATCCTCTGGGCGACTGCCGGGCTCATGATCCTTCTGGCGCTTTTCGTGGGCTCCAAAGGGCTTGAAACGCGGGACGCCTTCAACGGGATGTATCTTTCGGATGCGTTTTCGCATTTCTCGAAAATGGTCATTCTGGTCTCGGCGGCTGTGGTGCTGCTGATGGGACAAAGTTACATGCAGGCGCGCAACTTGCTGCGCTTCGAGTATCCGATCCTGATCGCGCTTTCGGTCGTTGGCATGATGCTCATGGTCTCGTCGGGGGATCTGATCGCGCTCTATATGGGGTTAGAATTGCAATCGCTGGCGCTGTACGTCGTCGCGACCATGAACCGCGACTCCGAGCGCTCGACCGAAGCGGGGCTGAAATATTTCATCCTTGGCGCTCTGGCTTCGGGTCTGTTGCTTTATGGCGCGTCCCTGACCTATGGCTATGCGGGCACGACGCTGTTTTCGGGCATCGTCTCGACCATCTCGGAAGAGGGAATGTCCGTGGGCCTGCTCATGGGTCTTGCCTTCATGCTGGCAGGGCTCGCCTTCAAGATCTCGGCCGTGCCCTTCCATATGTGGACGCCAGATGTCTATGAGGGTGCCCCCACGCCTGTCACAGCGTTTTTCGCCACAGCGCCCAAGGTCGCAGCGATGGCCTTGATCGCCCGTGTTGTGCATGAGGCTTTCGGCGCAGTCCCTGGCGACTGGTCGCAGATCATCGCCTTCCTCGCGGCGGCTTCGATGTTCGTGGGCGCGATCGCCGCGATTGGCCAGCGCAATATCAAGCGGCTGATGGCCTATTCCTCGATTTCCCATATGGGTTTTGCGCTGGTCGGTCTAGCCGCAGGTACAGCGCAGGGCGTTCAGGGGATGCTGGTCTACATGGCGATCTATGTGACCATGAATATCGGTGTTTTCGCCTTCATCCTGATGATGGAACGCGACGGCAAGGCTGTGGTCGATATCGACAGTCTGCGGATGTATTCCAAGGCCGAACCGCTGCGCGCGCTTGCCCTTCTGGTGCTGATGTTCAGCCTTGCCGGGGTGCCGCCTCTGGTGGGCTTTTTCGGGAAGTTCTATGTCCTGTGGGCCGCCGTGGACTCCGGCCTGACATGGCTGGCAATCGCAGGTGTCATCGCCTCTGTGATCGGGGCGTTCTACTATCTGCGCATCGTCTATTACATGTATTTCGGCGAAGATATCGAACCGCTCGACAAGGTCCGCGCGCCTGTGCAGTCTACGCTGCTGGTGGCCTCTGCTGCCATCATGGTGCTGGGTGTGATCAATCTGTTCGGGATCGAAGCTCTGGCTGATCTGGCTGCAAACGCCCTTGTCAACTAACTGGCCCGCAGGTGTCGGGCGTGTAGTCCTGCCCGAGATCGACAGCACAAATCTTGAAGCTGCGCGGATCGCGCCGGGCCTGACGGGCCCGGTCTGGCTGCTGGCCCTGCGCCAGACGAAAGGCAAAGGGCGGCGCGGGCGCGACTGGCGTGATCCGGAAGGGAATTTCGCAGCCAGCTATATCACGCGTCCGGGCGGCCCGCCGGACCAAGTGGCGCTGCGTTCGTTCGTGGCGGCGCTGGCACTTTTTGATGCCTTGGTGAAAGTGACAGGCCGTCCCGAGGCCTTTGCGCTGAAATGGCCCAATGATGTGTTGTGTCACGGGGGCAAGCTGGCCGGGATCCTGCTTGAGAGTATCGGGCATGGGGCGCAGGTGGGCCATCTGATCATTGGGATCGGGGTGAATCTGCGAAGCGCGCCCGAAGCCGAGGCAGGGTCTGTCCCGCCGGTCAGTCTGATGGGTGAGACGGGCACCAGTGTCGACCCTGAAGCGTTTCTGGACATTCTGGCCCCGGTCTTTGCGCAATGGGAGCACCAGCTTGTCACCTATGGTTTCGCGCCGATCCGCCGGGCATGGCTGGACCGGGCCGCGCGACTGGGCCAGGTGATCACAGCGCGCACAGTCACCCAAAGCCATACAGGCACTTTCGAGGGCATCGACGCCACGGGCGCGCTGCAATTGCGGGGGCCGCAAGGGATGCAGGCAATCCCGGCGGCGGATATCTATTTCGCATGAAAGGGGCCCGATATGCTTCTGACCATTGATTGCGGCAACACGAACACTGTGTTTTCAGTATGGGATGGCTCGGATTTCATCGCTACATGGCGCACTGCGACCGAAGTGACGCGCACCGCCGATCAGTATTTCGTTTGGCTCAATTCACTGATGACACTGACGGGGCTTTATGCTGACATCTCGGATGTGGTGATTTCCTCGACCGTGCCCCGGGTGGTGTTCAATCTGCGCGTGCTCTGTGATCGCTATTTCAATACGCGGCCCTTGGTGGTGGGAAAGCCCGAATGCCTGTTGCCTGTCCCGCCGCGCGTCGATGCCGGGGTGCGCCCTGGCCCGGACCGTCTTGCCAATGCCGCAGGCGCGTTTGACCGGCATGGTGGCAATGCCGTGATCGTCGATTTCGGCACGGCCACGAATTTCGATGTCGTGGCCGAGGATGGGGCCTATATCGGGGGTGTGATCGCGCCGGGGGTGAACCTGTCGCTGCAAGCGCTGCATCAGGGCGCTGCCGCGCTGCCGCATGTCGATATCACGCAGCCCGAAAAGGTCATCGGCACTGACACAGTTGCCTGCATCCAGTCTGGGGTGTTCTGGGGCTATATCGGTCTGGTCGAAGGGATCACGGCACGGATCAAAGCTGAATATGGCCGCCCGATGACAGTGATCGGCACAGGGGGGCTTGCGCCTTTATTCGCGCAGGCCGAGAACCTGTTTGACAGTATCGATGATGATCTGACATTTCATGGCCTTCGCGTGATCCATGATTATAACAAGGCGCATGGCAGCAAGGAGCGGGCATGAAAGACAGGCTGATCTATCTTCCTCTGGGGGGCGCGGGCGAAGTGGGCATGAATGCCTATGTCTTTGGCTTCGGCCCCAAAGGGCGTGAGCGGCTGATCCTTGTCGATCTGGGCGTGACATTCTCGGATATGGACAGCACGCCGGGGGTGGACCTGATCTTTCCCGACACGAGCTGGCTGGAAGAACGCCGTGACCGTCTGGAAGCGATCATCATCACCCATGCGCATGAGGATCATGTCGGCGCTGTGGGCCAGCTCTGGGACCGGTTGCGCGCGCCCGTCTATGCGCGTGATTTCACGGCCCGGATCGCGCGGTTGAAAATGCAGGATGCAGGCCATGACCCGCAGATCGTCAAGACAGTGGACAAGGTGCCGGACGCGCTGGAACTGGGGCCGTTCCGGGTACAGTTCTTCCCTGTCGCGCATTCGCTGCCCGAAGCCTCTGGCCTGATCATCGACACACCAGCGGGCCGCATCGTGCATACAGGCGATTTCAAGGCTGACCTGACCCCGGGTGTGGGCGAGCCGCATGATCCGGAGCTGCTGGCCGCCATCGGGCGCACGGGCGTCAAGGCGATGATCTGCGACAGTACCAATGTGATGAACACGCATGCCGGGCGGTCCGAGGCCACGCTGGTGGAACCGATCACCGAGTTGATGCGCAAGTCCAAGGGTCTGGTGGTGGCGACGACCTTTGCGTCCAATGTCGCGCGGTTGAAGACATTGGCCGTCGCGGCCCAGGAGGCCGGACGTTCGGTCTGTCTGATGGGCCGCGCGATGCTGCGCATGACGCAAGTGGCAACCGAAGCAGGCATCCTGCGCGATATGCCGCCCACCGTCAGCCCGGATGCGGCCAAGGACATCCCGCGCGAGAACCTCTTGCTGATCGTGACCGGGTCGCAGGGTGAACGCCGCGCGGCCTCGGCCCAGCTTGCGCGTGGGTCCTATATGGGCATGAGCATGAAGGAAGGGGACACATTCCTGTTTTCCTCGATGACCATTCCGGGAAATGAGCGCGATGTGGGGCGGATCGTGAATGGTCTGTCGCAGATGGGGGTCGATGTGCTGGACAATTCAGATCGTCTGTACCATGTCTCTGGTCACCCGAACCGGCCCGATCTGGAAGAGATGCAGCGCCTGATCGATCCGGCCATCGTGATCCCGATGCATGGCGAACACCGGATGCTGCGCGAGCACGCGAAACTGGCTTTGGCGAATGGGCGGCGGGCGCTTGTGGTGCCGAATGGCTCGGTCTGCGAGCTGACGGGTGC
This sequence comes from Natronohydrobacter sp., assembly GCA_007123015.1. GTDB lineage: Bacteria > Pseudomonadota > Alphaproteobacteria > Rhodobacterales > Rhodobacteraceae > Roseinatronobacter. The sequence continues at coordinate 4,883 of SKSL01000078.1, forward strand.
TGTACCCGTGCTGGTTGACGAGGTCGAGACGGGCCGCGTCTATCTGGATGGCTCGCGGCTGGTGGGGGCCATGGACGGGGTGATCCGCGACCGCATCCGTATGGCGCTTGGCGGGCATGTTTTCGTGACGCTGATTCTGGACGAAGAGAATGAAGCGCTTGGCGCACCCTGGGCCGAGATTGCCGGTCTGAAGACCGAAGGGCGCAGCGGTGAAGCGCTCAATGAGATCATCGAGACTGAACTTGAGGCGTTTCTGGCCCGCGCCGGGCATAAGGTGCTGGTCGATGATGATCGGCTGAATGACGGGATGCGGCGCGTGGTGCGGCAGGTGGTGATGGAAGAGCTGGGCAAGAAGCCGGAAGTCACCATCGTCGTCAGCCGCTTGCTGGGGGACTGACCGGGTCCCAGTGCCTTGACGCGCGAGGCGAGTCATGGGCAGGGGGCTGCCGCCCCCATCTGGCCTGCGGCCAGATTCCCCCGCGAGTATTTTCAGCAAGAAAATGAGGTCAGCGGCGCCAGAGATGCGCCTGCGCGGCCAGGGCGCCTTGCAGTTTGGCCAGCATGCGCAGATACGGCGGGCGGTTTGTCTGACCCGATGCTAAGAGTTCGACTGCGACTTCGGGGGCGCAGGGCAGGCGGGTGATCGGGTCGCAATAGCGCGGATAGGCAATCAGCGTGGCATGGATGAAGGCATTCAGATCGGGGCGGGCGCGGCGTCGGTCGGGAATTGCGCCCAGATCGCGCGTCAGCCCCCAGCCCGCATAGAAGGGCGCGCCGTGCGTCGTCACAGGGACATTGCGCAACAGGGCTTCGAGACCGAGAGTAGAAGTCATGGTCCAGACTTCCTGTACATGATCGAGCAGCTGCGCCGGGTCTGTCTGGTGCAGCACAGTATCGGCGAAGCGCAAGGCCTGCACGAGATCGACCGCACCCGGGCGCAGACCGGCTTCGACATCAGGGTGAGGTTTGTAGAGGATCACGGCATCGGGATTCTGCGCGCGGGTTACGCGTAAAAGATCGAGATTGGTCCGGATACGCGTTGTGCCAAGCCGGATCGAAGCGTCATCTTCGACCTGACCCGGGACAAGGATACGGTGGCCTTTGGGCAGATCGGGAAGCGTGGCTTGCAGGTTGTATTTGCTCAGGCGATGCGCGAGGATTTGCGCGCGCAGAGCGCTGGCGCGCTCTGCGCCGCCCGGGGGCAAGGGGGCCGCGATCAGCGCCTCGAGTCGCGACGGCCCTGTCGGGTCAAAATAGAGGCCCAGATCATCAGTGATCAGCGACAGTGGCGGGGTCAGCGCGGCCCCCAGTCCACGCGAGCGCAGGAACCCATCCTCGATCCTGATGACATGGGGTGCAGGCGGATGAGGAGCAGCGCCCCAGATCAGATTGGGTTGGCTGTTGCTTGGGGTGCTTGCGAAGCGCAGGGGTTTCCAGCGACCGAAAAACGCCTGCAGATGGGCGCGTTTCCACAGTCGCATATCGAGCGCAGTATAGCCATGGCGGTCGTCGCGCCAGGCGCGGCGCAGCGCTTCGAGATGGTTTAGCGCGTCCTCGAAAGAACAGAGCCGGTCGCGACAGGGGTCATACCAGCGCGGATAAAGCAGCATGGCGCCTGCGAAAAGCTGGGCGCGTGTGAGCCTGCGACCGCGGCGTGGGTGCGGGGTCTGATCCTCGCTCAATCCCCAGCCCGCATAGAAGGGCAGACCCCAGACGCGGGGGCGATGGCCAGCAAAGATTGCCTCGAAGCCCAGTTGCGAGGACACAGTATAGACCGCCAGCGCGCCCTCGAGCAGTTCCCATGCCGAGACATTCTTGGTCAACAGCGTGATGTGATTGCCCTGCGCATGTTCCGGGCCGAAATGGCCTGCGCGGTGGCCGGTGATATTTTCCGGATGGGCGCGGATCACGATACGCGTGCCGGGGAAATCGAGCTGCGCCTGCACCAGCATATCTTGAAACAGATGCTTTGAAAGCGATCCGTTCAATCCACCATGGCGCAGCGAAGCATCGCCGCGGACCTGATCGACCACCAGCACATAGCCTGGCGCAGGGGCTTTGAGATCCGGGTCATGCGCAGCATATTTGCTGAATTGCCCGTGTTTGAGCCGTGTCATGCCCAGCCTTGCCCGTTCCATCAATGCATGGTCGTCAAACGGGTGCGTGGCGAGCAGGGTTTCCAGATCGGATGGTCGGGACGGGTCGAAATGAATGCCCGTTTCATCGATCAGCAGACCCAGCGGCGGCTCGCCCGCGCGGCCGGGGAAGAGCGAGCGCAGGAACGCGTCTTCGACCCGGATCAGCGCGGCACCGGTATTGCGAGACACCCATTCGCCGCGGGCCGCATGGGCTGCGCGCCCCCAGACAGCGATGCGACCCCGCGCATCTGGCCAGCCGGCGCGCAATGGATATCCGGACAAGGCCATGATCCTGCGGATGCGGCAAGCGGTCTGGCCCGGACCCAGAAACCCGCCTGTGAAAGCATGGACAGGTTTGCTGGCGCGATCCGGCATCCGTGCAGCGTCAGTCAGAGCTTCCGGTCAGGCTTTGCGCGGCGCTGGCTGCTGTCAACGTGCCTGTCAAAGACGCAATCTGGCGCGACCAGAGCGAGGCTGCGGCCTCGGTCACGAAAATCGTGTCACCATCACGGATCTTGAAATCACGGGCGTTGAACATACCTGTGGGTGCCGTCAGATCCAGAACATAGACAAAACGCACATCGCTCATGAAATGGCCAATGCCCAGTATCTCGGTCGCGACTTCTGGTACTTCATCGCGGAAGATGAACACGCCCGTCGGGTCGGCGCGCAACGGGTCAAGCCCGCCGACCATGGCCAGCGCGTCAATCGCAGAGATTTCGCGCGAATCGAAGGTCATGCGGCTGCTTGCGCCAGTGGATCCCAGAACCGAAAAGGCGCGCTGGTCCTGACGCACCAGAATACGGTCCCCCGGGCGCATCGCGATATCAAGCGATGGGTTGGAATAGATATCCTGAAGCCAGGCACGGTCTTGCCGGTTCCCGCGCGTGACCAGAACCTGTGCCGTCTCTAGCGGAATGGCGATCCCCCCGGCCGTGGCGATCATCGAGCTCAGCCGGTTGGTGGCGCGTGTGACAGGGTAGACCCCTTGCGCGGTGACACCGCCGGCCACAGAGACTGTCGCGCCATCGCCTTGCGCACGCGCGACCACAACTTGCGGGTCCGGGGTCTGTTCATCGAGCGAGCGGGTCAGGATACGGCGCAGGGCATCGGGGGTCTGGCCAGCGGCACGCACGCGCCCGGCATAGGGCACGAAAATGAACCCGGCATCATCGACCTGCAATTCTTCGAGGATGGCATTATTGGCTGTATCCGGGGCAAGCAGGCCTTCGGGCACGTTTTCGTAGACGTTCAAGCTGATCACATCGCCGGGGCGAATGATGTCACTGCCGATCAGGGCACCAGAACGCAGGGCATGGCTGAAACCGAGCGCTTCGGGGCGATTGGCCGCGTGGCTGACCCGCTTTGTGACCAGCACGATATGTGCATCGCCCGAGCGAAGCACCGAGCCTTCGAAGATTTCACGTTTCGACGGGCCATCGCGGGACACTGCGCAAGACGCAAGGGCCGCAACAGCGACGATCAAGGCCGCGCGGCGGCCCAGTAATATAGGTTTTGCACTCACTGCTCGGGCTCCTTGGACAGGGCAGGCCTCTGATTTTGATACGATGATACAGTGTCAGGGCAAAAACGCCAAGCGTTGAAACAGGTTGGCCCCTAGCGGACCATGCGCAACTGTTGCCGTGGTGCCGCGCAGCCCTCGATCAGGGCTGTGTATGGGTCTTGGGGCGCGAGCATCAGATCAACAACATGTCGCATAAGCTGCCTGCGTCCGCGCAAGGAATAGTATCCGCCCGGAATCTGCGAGGTTTCAAGCAGGAAATGCCGGTAATCGCGATAGGCACGCGCATCCGGTCGCGCAGGCCGGGCGAAAAATGTGCGAATGGCCTGGGTCGAGACGAATTCGGGCTTGTCATAGACAGCGCGTCCGAAAATTCGAAGCGGCATGCCGCGCCAAAGCACTTGCTGTGCGGCAGTGGAATTCACAGTGACTGCAGATCGCGCATGGTTGAGAAGCTGCGCGAGCTTGCCGCCGCGCAGGAAATGCACGCGCCCTTCCAGACCATGCCCTTTGATCAGCGCGCGGATGGTGATGCGCAGCGGCGCACGCCCGTCTTCCAGCGGATGGGCCTTGATGACCAGATGATGGTGTCGCGGTGCGCCCTTGGCGAAACCGTCGAAAACTTCCATCAGAAACTCGGTCTGGGATTTGAACGGGCTGTGTGCGCGGAAGCTCGAGTCATGTTCCAGTTGCAACAGCACCAGATGATAGGGAAATCCGCCATTGCGCACGCGCCATGTCGCGATCCGGCGTTCCAGCGAATGCAGCGGCATCAGCCAGAGCCGTTTCAGATAGAGCTTGAATTCCTGCGCAACGCTTAAGTCACGATGGGGTCGGAAATTGCGGTAGCGTCCGTTCAGCGCCATGACGCAGAAATGATACAGCGCGCCATAAAACACATGCTGGCGCATATCGCCCCAATGCGCAGGCGGGTCAGGCAGTTCCAGATCACATTTTTCCAGCGCTTGTCGCATTTGCGGCAAGCTGAGATCCATCAGTTTGGAATGGCCGTTGGACCCGTCGCGTTCATAAGTGATCCAGTAGGGGCGCAGATAGCCTTCCTCGAAGACATGGATGGTCAGGCCCATGTCGCGGGCAATCGTGATGGCCTGCGCATGGATCGGGCGCACATCGCCGTAAAGCGCGATATCGGTGATCTGGTGCTCTTCAACCAACGCGCGGAAGCAGGCGGGCCATTGATCCAGTGTGTCGGAGAAGGGGATGTAGCGGGATTTGTCGCGCCAGAAGACCGCGTCGCCCATATTGAAGCCCACGCGCCAAACCTGCGCCCCGGCCGCGCATAGCCCTTTGGCAAGGCGATTGAAGAACCAGCCATGTGGCCCCTGCAAGAAGAGAAACCGCCTGCTGTCACTTTCCACCGGAGCCATGCAAAAAATCCTGCTCTTCACTGACACTGCGTTTTCCATAAGAGATATTTTACTATAAATCGTGAACAAATCAGATATTTCACGCAAATTAGTCACTAATGTGGCGCGCTTGCCAAGCCGCGCAGAGCAGGCTAGCCCTGTGGCAGAAAGACCGTGCAGGAGGCAAAGCCATGTTTACGGGCATCATCACCGATATCGGTACTATCAGGGCGCTGGATCAGGCCGGCGACCTGACTGTGCGGATCGCCACAGGCTACAAGACCGAAGATATTGATCTGGGCGCTTCGATCGCCTCGGACGGGGTCTGTCTGACCGTCGTGGCGCTGGGTCCGGACTGGTATGAGGTGCAGGTCTCGGCCGAAACTGTGGCCAAGACCAATCTGGGCACGTGGGAATCTGGGCGGCGCGTCAATCTGGAGCGTGCGCTCAAGCTGGGTGACGAATTGGGTGGGCATATCGTTTCGGGCCATGTCGATGGTGTGGCAAAAGTGGTTGGGCTGCGAGAGGAGGGCGACAGCACCCGGCTGCGGTTCCGTGCGCCTGACGCGCTGGCAGGCTTCATCGCGCCCAAAGGCTCGGTTGCGCTGAACGGCACCTCGCTGACAGTGAACGAGGTCGAGGGCGCAGAATTCGGCGTGAACCTGATCCCGCATACCAAGACTGTGACCACATGGGGCGATGTGGCCTTGGGGGATCTGGTCAATCTGGAGATCGACACATTGGCGCGCTACGTGGCCCGGCTGCGCGACTGGGAGCGGGGATAAAGCGGCCCGGCGGGCCGACAGCGCGCCGCAGGCAGCGCTAGCTTTCTGGTGGCAGAGAGGCTGATGCAATGACTGACGATTGGGACCAGCCCGACACTGTAGCGACCCGGCGCGCGGCCGAGGCGCTGATCGTCGATGTGGACGGGTTCGAGGGGCCGCTCGATCTGCTCCTGACCCTCTCACGCAGCCAGAAAGTCGATTTGCGGCGCATCTCGGTGCTGGGACTGGCCGAACAATATCTGGACTTCATCGAACGCGCGCGCGCGCTGCGGATCGAACTGGCCGCGGATTATCTGGTCATGGCGGCCTGGCTGGCCTTCTTGAAATCGCGCCTCTTGCTGCCCCCCGATCCGGCAGAAGAGGGGCCCAGCGGCGCAGAACTGGCCGCGCATCTGGCCTGGCAGCTGGAGCGCTTGCAGGCGATGCGCGAAGCGGCCGCGCGGTTGATGGGGCGCGACCAGAAGGGACGTGACTTCTTTGTTCGCGGCGCACCAGAGGCGCTTGCGGTAACGCGCAAGACTGTGTTCGACGCAAGCCTGATTGACCTGATGCGCGCCTATGCCCGGCTGCGCACCCGCGATGAGTTCCGCCCCTATGCTTTCGACCGCTCGGATATCTACCCTTACGAGGAAGCGCTCGCGCGGCTCTCGGCCCTGTTGCCCGGAATGAGCGATTGGACCAGCCTGCAAAGCTGGTTGCCCGAAGGCTGGCGCGGGGCACCACAGCGGCAGCGCTCGGCAATTGCCTCGACTTTTGCGGCGACACTGGAACTGGCGAAACAGGGGCAGATCGAATTGCGCCAGTCCGACACATTCGCGCCGTTGCAGATGCGCCCGAAATCGGGGGGCTGATGCGCATGGCCGAAGATCACAGCCCCGCGTCCGGCCTTTTCCCTGTGCCGCCCATGGCCGAACAGGAGCGCATGATCGAGGCGCTGCTCTTCGCCTGTGCCGATCCTCTGACGTTGCCCCAGATCGAAGCACGTCTGCCTGAAGGCTGCGATGTGGCAGAAGCGCTGGGGCATCTGCGCA
>SKSL01000029.1 GCA_007123015.1 Natronohydrobacter sp.
CAGGGTTGAAAATCTGATCCGCCCGGAAAGCTCTCAATCGCAAGAATTCACTTTTTGCAGGTCATGATGAAGGGGGCGCTGCCTGGGGCCGCATCGCTTCACTGATCGAGACCTGCAAGATTAACAGCGTCGAACCCTTCGCGTATCTCAGGGCAACCCTGACCGCCATCGCCAATGGTCACCCCCAAAATCGCATCGACGATTTGCTACCCTGGAACTTCAAGCCGTCAAGCTGAAAGCTAGGTGATCCGCAGCAAACGCTTACATTTGGCTGCCACCAGCGCAAAGTTCTGATCTTGCGCGGATTTGGTCAGCATAAAGTGCAATAGCCCTGACCGAGCATCGCCGCACCGCGGCCCGACGCTGCGCGGCTTAACGCACGCGATCCACTGACGGCAGTGGACTCCAAGCGACCATCGCGCCTTGTCCAGCCCCGCCATCTTTTCGGCACAACTCTGTGCCATCTTCGCGCGTGGATCATAGCGCCCAAACGAAGGAGGCCACAATGTCCGATGACCTGTATCTGACAGCAGTGCTCGGCGGGGCCGGGCTGTTTCTGCTTTACGCGTTCCTGCGCATCTTCTGGCCCGGTCGCGATGCGGGGGCGGACCCGGCGCGCCGGGGCGAGGACGGGTTCAGCACTGATATCTCTTTCGGCGGCGCGGTCTTCCAGCTTGGGGACAGTTCCGGGGACTGTGGCTATGGGGGCGGGGACTGATCTGCGCCCGCCCGCGCAAGGCTCAGACCCGCTCGACTGTGACCTTGCCCGCGTCAAAGGCGATATGGTCGCGCAGCGCCTCGGCCTCGGGGGTGGGTTTGGTCACTTCATGGCCTGCATTCTCGATCAGCCCTTCGGGGCTTGAGACATGGTAATGGATGCCTTCGCCGCGGTCATCGCAAAAGAGCGGGCGGTCGGATTGGTCAAGCACCACAGATGCGATATCAGCGCGCGGGAAATAGATCACGAAGGGCAATTCGCGCTGTATCACTTCCAGTGCCGTTGTGCTTTCGCCGATCACGGCGCCATTGGCGCGCACGACCCATTTTCCCTGCGCCGGGTAAATCCTGACATTCGTCATGGTTCTGTCCTCTTGTCTTGATCGCAGCCCTTGTGCCGCATTTAAGCCCGCATGCAAAGCGGTCAATTTGGGGGGGGCGGGTCAGAGCGGCTGACAAACGGCCTGCAGCCATGCCCAGGCGGGTTCTGAAACCATCGGGCGCAGCAAGGTCGCCACGCGCGCGTGATACTGGTCGATCCAGTCGCGCTCGGGGCCGGAAAGCTGGTCGCGCAGGATCAGGCGGCGGTCGAACGGGGCCAGTGTCAGGGTCTCGAAATCCAGCCAGTCGCGCGCGTCGCCGCCCGCAGGTGGGGGGCTTTTGCGCACAGTGATCAGGTTTTCCAGCCGGATGCCGAATCGTCCGTCGCGGTAATAGCCCGGTTCATTGGACAGGATCATGCCCTCAGCCAGGGGCACGGTCGAGATGCGCGACAGCCGCTGCGGGCCTTCATGCACGGACAGATAGGCGCCGACCCCGTGGCCCGTGCCATGGTCATAATCCCGCCCCAGCAGCCAGAGCGGGTTGCGCGCCAGCGCATCGAGATGGCCACCTGACACGCCACGCGGGAAGCGCGCGCGCGAAATCGCGATCAGACCTTGCAGGACGGCCGTGTAGCATTCGGCTTCCAGCGTACCGACAGGACCCACGGCCAGTGTGCGCGTGATATCGGTGGTGCCGTCGAGATATTGGCCACCGGAATCGACCAGCATCAGATCACCGGGGAGCAGGCGGCGATTGCTGGCCTCGGTCACGCGGTAATGGACAATCGCGCCATTGGGGCCGGACCCTGCAATCGTGTCGAAGCTCAAATCCTGCAGCGCGCCTGTGGCAGCGCGGAATTGTTCCAACTGACGGGCAATGTCGATCTCGGACAGCATGTGCTCCGGATCCTTGCAGAGGGTTTCTGCCTGAGCGTCGAACCAGCACAGGAATTCGACCATCGCGGCCCCATCGCGCAGATGGGCGGCGCGGGCACCGCTGAGTTCCGCCTCAGTCTTGCGCGCTTTGGGCAGAAGGCAGGGGTCCTGCATGAAGGTGATTTCGGCCCCGCTCTCGCGCAGCTGCGTGACGATCTGAAACGGAACTGTCGCATTGTCCAGCCGTACTGCGCCTGTCAATGTGCGCAGGGCAGGGGCGAAGGCCTCAGAGGGGCGCAGCTGCACGCCGTCGTCAAACTGGATGTCAGCACATTTCTCGGGCGCTGCGAACAGATCGACGCGCGCATCATCATGCAGGATGGCGAAACCCTGCATCACGGGCACGCGCGGCAGGTCGCCGCCGCGGATATTCAAAAGCCAGCACAGGCTGTCAGGCTGGGTCAGGACGCAGGCACGCTGGCCGACCTCTTGCAGCGCTTTGGCGATGCGCGCGCGCTTCTCGGTCGAGGACAGGCCCGCCAGCGCCTGTGGATAGGGGCGCGCGGGGGCCTGCGGCGGGGCCGGTCGGTCGGTCCAGAGCGCGTCAATGGGGTTGGCAATGGGTTTGAGCGTGATCTGCGTGCCGGAAAGAGCGCGTTCCAGCCTGTCAATTTCATCGGGTGTGTGCAGCCAGGGATCGAAGCCGATCACCGCACCATTGGGGCAGGCATCGCGCAGCCAGTCGCCGGGTTTGGTTTCGGGCCAGTGAACCGGTGTGAAATCGGGCGCGCATTCGAGCCGCGCCTGCGCCCGGTAGCGGCCATCGACAAACAGTCCTGCCCGGCCGGGCAGAATGATGCAGAAGCCCGCAGAGCCGGTGAAGCCTGTCAGCCAAGATAGCCGCGCATCGCAGTCAGCAACATATTCGCCCATATGCGCGTCAGAGCGCGGCACGATCATGCCAGTCAGCCCCAAGCCCGCGAGTGCCTCGCGCAGTTTTTGCAGGCGAGGCGGGCCGTCTTCAGGGCGCGTGGTAGCAGTGAAGGTCTGGAACATGGCCGCTCCTGCGCGTGAAATTTCTGACGCATCAGTCCTAGTGGGCGCGGGAGGGGCGGTCAATCAGGGCCAGAGGCTTAGCGTTTGCGGTCCCGGCGCTGGTTGACCGGCTGAAAGGCCACAGCGACATGCGCTTCGCAATAGGGCTTGCCCGCCTGCACTGGCAGGCCGCAGAACCAGAAGTCATCGGTCGCCGGATCGCCAATCGGCCATTTGCAGGTTCGTTCGGTCAGTTCCAGCAGCGTGAGCTTGCGCGCGGTTTTCTCGACCTCGCGCACTGTTGCCAGGGCTTCCGGATCGATCTCATTCGCCGAAGGCTGCGGCGGCAAGGGCTGACCGGCGGGAATGATCGGGCGCGGTGTATAGGCCGCAGGCTCTGGCACCTCGGGTTCAGGCGCGCTTGGAGCGCTGGCTTGCGCTGCGCGCTCGGCCTTGGCCTGCGCCAGATCAACCACGGGGGCCGAGGGAGGAGGAGGTACCTCGACTTCGGGTGCGGGCTCTGGCGGGGCTTCGGGCGCAGGTGCACTTGCGGCGGGTTTTTCCTCGGTCTCGGGGCTGTTGCGGTTCGACAGGCCCAGACGATGGACTTTGCCGATAACTGCATTGCGGGTTACGCCACCAAGTTCCTTGGCGATGGTCGAGGCCGAATGCCCCTCGTTCCACATCTTGGTCAGCAATTCAACGCGTTCATCGGTCCAGGACATGACACCGGCTCCAGTTGCGGGTTACGACAGCCTGCCCATGGAAATGGGCGCGTGCCTGATATACGTCACGCCCCACGGATTGACAACGCCCGCGCCATTGATCGCCAAAACGCGGGCCCAACACGCACGGGCAGGGAGCGCGCCAGACAGATGTCACACAGTGGAAAGACCGACTATCAGATGGGCATGCGCCGCTTCGGGCGCGTAAACTGGCTGGGCCTGGCTGCGCTGGCCGAGCGCGAGGTGAAGCGTTTTCTGGTGGTCTGGACCCAGACACTGGCAGCACCGCTGGTCACGGCAGGGCTGTTTCTGGCAGTTTTCACTGTGGCCATCGGGCCGCAGCGTGGTGATGTTCTGGGGGTTGATTTCACGGCCTTTCTGGCACCGGGGATCCTGATGATGACTGTGATCCAGAACAGTTTCGCCAATACCTCGTCTTCTATCGTGATCGCGAAAGTGCAGGGCAATATCGTCGACACATTGATGCCGCCGCTCTCTGCAATGGAACTGCTGCTTGGCTATGTTGCGGGCGGGGTCGTGCGCGGCCTGATGGTGGGGCTGGTGATCGCGATTGCGCTTGTGGTGGGGCTTGGTCACGGGATTGCGCATCCGATATGGCTGCTGGTGTTCCTGACCCTTGGTGCGGCCTTTCTGGGCGTGCTGGGGATTGCTGCCGGGATCATCTCGAACAAGTTCGACCAGATCGCTGCCATCACGAATTTCATCGTCGTGCCGCTCGCGTTTCTGTCCGGGACCTTCTATTCGATTGCAGCCCTGCCCCCGGCGCTTGAGACGGCCAGCCGGGTCAATCCGGTTTTCTACCTGATCGACGGGGCGCGCTTCGGGATGATCGGGGTGTCCGATGCCTCGCCATGGTTGGGCCTGTTGGTTGTCATCGGGGCAATCATGGCCGTCTCGGCGCTCTGCTGGTCCTGGCTGCGAACAGGCTACCGGTTGAAGCCATGAAACACCAGTCTCGAATACGTGAGCGTGGGGCCGTTGTGATGGCGCCAAATCACGCGTATGAAAGAGAAAATTACAGGAAGGCATGCGCAGCATGATCTCGTTTCGAGGATTGTTTTTTCTGGGCTGTGTGACAGCGCTTGCCTCTGCTGCCCATGCAGATGAGGCGCGCTGGCGTGATTGCCGGACCTGCCATGTGGTCGAAGCCCCTGATGGGCGCGAACTGGCACGCGGGGGGCGGTCTGGACCGAACCTTTACGGCGTGGCCAATCGCGCGCTTGCAGGCGATCCGGCCTTTCGGTTCTATTCATCCGATCTGCGCGCAGCGGGCCAGACCGGGGCGCGCTGGACAGAGGATAATTTCGTCGCCTATCTGGCAGGTCCAAGCCAGTTCCTGCGCGGGATCACCGGCCATCCCGCAGCGGAAAGCGCCATGCATGTGGAACTGCGCAGCGGCGGGCGCGAGTTGTTCCGCTGGTTGCAGACGCTGGACTGAATGACACCTGCACCCTGACTGCTTCAAGCGCGGATGGTAGGCCTGAAGGGGCCTGCGGCACTGGCCAATCTTCGGCCAGCGGGCTAGGTAGCTCTTGACATGCCAGCCAGAAAGCCAGCCATGACTGCTACGGACGCGCCCTTGAAGACCCCTGCCAGCCCTGACCCGACAGCCCCGAATGCGCCAATCCCGTCGGCCCAGGCGGAACGCGCGAGCGGTTGGCGCACGATCCGGCGGGTGGTGCCCTATCTCTGGCCGACGGGGCAGTCATGGGCGCGCCAGCGGGTGGTTGCAGCCCTGATCATGCTGGTGCTGGCCAAACTGGTCGCGGTCGGAACACCGTTTTTCTACAAGGGCGCGGTCGATGCGCTGGCGGGCGAGGGCGCGGCATGGATGCTGGCTGTCGGCGCGGTCGGGCTGACTGTGGCTTACGGTGTGGCGCGGCTGATGGAAATCGGCTTTCAGGAATTGCGCAACATCCTGTTTACCCGCGTGGGCCAGCGCGCCTTGCGGAAATTGGCGCTGGAGACGTTCGGCCATATTCATGCGCTAAGCCTGCGCTATCACATTACGCGCAAGACCGGGGGCTTGAGCCGGATCATCGAGCGCGGTGTGAAGGGGGTGGATTTCCTGTTGCGCTTCCTGCTGTTCTCGATTTTCCCGCTGTTTCTGCAACTGGTGATGATCGCCGTGATCTTTTTCTGGTTGTTCGACTTCTGGTATCTGGCGGTCGTGGTGGGGACGATCAGCCTTTATGTCTGGTTCACCTTCCGCGTGACCGAATGGCGCGTGACCCAGCGCCGGATCATGAACCAGCAGGATACGGACGCCAATCAGAAGGCCATCGACAGTCTGCTGAATTTCGAAACTGTCAAGTATTTCAACGCCGAAACCATGGAGGCGCGACGTTATGACAGTGCCATGGCGCGCTATGAGGAAGCCGCCGTCAAGACCAACTATTCGCTGGCCTTCCTGAATTTCGGGCAGGCGATGCTGATCACCACGGGGTTGGTGCTGGTGATGGTGATGGCGGCCATGGGCGTGCAGAATGGCAGCCTGACGGTGGGCGATTTCGTCATGGTGAATGCTTATATGATCCAGATCACCATGCCGCTGAATTTCCTGGGCACGGTCTATCGCGAAATCCGGCAGGCATTGGTGGATATGGCCGAAATGTTCGATCTGCTGGACCAGCCGCCCGATGTACGCGACGCGCCGGATGCGCGCGATCTGGACGTGGGCGCGGGCGAGGTCGTGTTTGAGGAGCTGCATTTCGGCTATGATGCGGCGCGGCCGATCCTGAAGGGCATCGATCTGCGGGTCGCGGGCGGCGAGACTGTCGCGATTGTGGGGCCGTCGGGGTCGGGGAAATCGACCATCGGGCGGCTGTTGTTCCGCTTCTATGATGTGACAGGCGGCGCGATCCGCATTGACGGGCAGGATCTGCGCGATGTGACACAATCGAGCCTGCATGCTGCGATCGGGGTGGTGCCGCAGGATACAGTGCTCTTCAATGACACGATTGCCTATAATATCGGCTATGGGCGCGAAGGGGCCTCGCAGGCCGAGATCGAGGCGGCCGCGAAGGCCGCGCGGATCCATGACTTCATCCTGTCGCTGCCAGAGGGGTATGACACGGCCGTAGGCGAGCGCGGGCTCAAGCTGTCGGGCGGCGAGAAGCAGCGTGTGGGGATCGCGCGGACGCTTCTGAAGAACCCGCCGATCTTGCTGCTGGACGAGGCGACGAGTGCGCTCGACACGCAAACCGAGCAGAGCATTCAGGAAAGCCTGCGCGCGATGGGGCAGGGGCGGACTGTGCTGACAATTGCGCACAGGCTCTCGACTGTGGTCGATGCCGACCGGATCATCGTGCTGGAAGAGGGCCGTATCGTCGAGCAGGGCACGCATGAGGCATTGCTGGCCTCGGGCGGGAAATATGCAGCGATGTGGGCGCGGCAGAGTGCGGATGCGGAGTGATCGCGTGACAGGGGGACGCCTTGCCTTTGGCACCCCGGGTAATGGTCGCGCCGGGCGGATGGGTCCGGCCGGGGGTGCGCGCGGCAAGGCGTGCCTGTGCGGGGCGCACAGGCGGACCCTTGTGAGGCGTGATGCCAGTTTTTGATGTGATCATCCTTGGCGCGGGCGCGGCTGGCATGTTTTGTGCGATTGAAGCGGGGCGGCGCGGGCGGCGGGTTTTGCTTCTGGACCATGCGAAAGCCCCGGGCGAGAAGATCCGCATCTCGGGCGGGGGGCGGTGCAATTTCACCAATCTCGAGATCCGGCCCGAGTGTTTCCTGTCACAAAATCCCCGTTTCGCGCGCTCGGCGCTGTCGCGCTACACGCAGCATGATTTCATTGCGCGCGTGGATGCCGCAGGGATCGCCTGGCATGAAAAGACACTCGGACAGTTATTCTGCGATGGCTCGGCGCGCGAGGTGATCGCGATGCTGACCCGCGACATGGCGCAGGCGGGGGTGGAATTGCGGCTTTCGACGCAGATCACATCGGTTCTGCGGGACGGGGGATATCGGGTCGAAACCTCTGGCGGTGTGACCTATGCTCCTGCGCTGGTGGTGGCGACCGGGGGCAAGTCGATCCCGAAGATGGGGGCGACGGGCTTTGGCTATCAGATCGCGACACAGTTCGGGCTGCCACTGGTTGAGACGCGGCCTGCACTGGTGCCGCTGACTTTCGCCGATGGGCTGGTCGAGGAGATGCGCGCGCTGGCTGGTCTTGCGGTTCCGGCCGTGGTGCACTGCGGGCGCGCGGCCTTTCAGGAGGGGCTTTTGTTCACGCATCGGGGGCTCTCGGGGCCGTCGATTCTGCAGATTTCCAGCTATTGGCGCGAAGGCGATGAGATCGAGATCAATCTCGCGCCGGGTCTGGACCTGCGCGCGCAGCTGATGGCGCAGAAACAGATGCGCGGGCGGCAGAGTGTGAGCGTGGCGCTGGGGGGCTATCTGCCCGAAAAACTCGCACGCCAGATCACAGCGCGCCACGGGCTGACGGACAATCTGGCGGATCTGTCGAAAGCCGATGTGCAGCGACTTGCGGGCGATGTGCAGCACTGGCGGGTGAAACCTGTGGGATCAGAAGGGTATCGCACTGCTGAAGTGACACTGGGCGGGGTGGATACACGAGCACTGGAGGCGCGCACGATGCAGGCGCGCGATGTGCCGGGCCTGTATTTCATCGGTGAGGTTGTCGATGTGACCGGCTGGCTGGGTGGTTATAATTTCCAATGGGCCTGGTCCTCGGGCTGGGTCGCGGGGCAAGCGGTCTGAGCATATTTTCGTGATCGCGCAGCACGGCCCGAGATCATGATTCGATGTAGATTTACCACAGGGCCTGTGGCATGCTCGCCGCATCGAGCGCGAAATGGTCCGAGGGTGAGCTCGGACCCTGCGAAGCTGGGCGGGAGTGCTGTGTCGGACATATCTGCAAGCAGAGAGCCGCTGTTGAAATCCATGCTTTCTGGCCGGATGGACCGGCGCATGTCCAACCGCATGGCCTGGGCGCTGGTGTTAAGCGGACCTGCGCTGGTCTTGATCACGCTGCTTGTGCTTGGGCCGCTCGGTCAGGATATCGATTCGCGCGGTGTCCTTGTCGTTCTGCTTGCTGATTTTGTCTATATCCTGATCGTCGCGACACTTGTGGCCATCCGGGTGGGGCGGCTGATCGCGGCGCGGCGCAAGGATTCGGCAGGGTCAAAACTGCATCTGCGGCTGTCCACGCTTTTCGCCACGATTGCGCTGGTGCCGACAGTGACGGTCGCTGTCTTTGCGACATTATCGCTGAATGTCGGGCTGGAAGGCTGGTTTTCGGACCGGGTCAGCCGTGTCGTCGGCACCTCGCTGGCCGCAGCCGAGGCCTATCAATTCGAGCAGGAACGCGATCTACGCACGGATACCGCAGAATTGGCCGCTTATCTGGAAACTGTGCGCCGGGTTTTTCCGCTGATCGAGGATGGCGAGCTGCGCAATCTTCTGTCAGAGGCGCAAGCGCAGGTGCAGCGTGGGTTGCGTGTGGCGTTCATCATTGACGGGGCGGGCGAAATCCGTGCACGCGGTGAACGCTCTTATCGGTTCAATTTCACTCCGATCACTCCGGACCAGCTTACGGACGCGCGCGAAGGGATGGTTATCATCCGTGATTGGCCGAATAATGAATTTCGGGCCCTTGTCGAGCTGCAGGGGTTTTTCGACCGTTATCTGTATGTCGCACGCGAAGTCGATGGCAGCATCCTGAGCCTGCTGGATGAAACCCGCGAGACTGTGAATTTCTATCAGCAACTTGAGCGCGATCGCGGACAGTTGCTGTTCCAGTTCGGGGCGCTTTATCTGGGCTTTGCGCTGATCCTCGTGCTGGCGGCGATCTGGCTTGGCCTGAGCTTTGCCGAAAAGCTGTCACGTCCAGTGGGGCGGCTGGCCGAAGCGGCCGGGCAGGTCGGATCGGGCGATCTGGATGTGCAGGTCGAAGTGGCGCGCGATGATGATGAAATCGCGCTGCTGGGGCGGGTCTTCAACCAGATGACACGGCAGTTGAAGGGCCAGCGCGAAACGCTTCTGGAAAACAATCGCCAGATCGAAACGCGGCGGCGGCTGTTTGATTCTGTGCTAGGCTCGGTCACGGCAGGGGTCATAGGTCTGGATGCAGGCGGGCAGGTCGAATTCGTCAACCGGGCCGCCGAAGGGTTGCTGGACCTTGCAGATCTGCCCGAAAAACCTCTGACGCTGGAAGATGTCGCGCCGGAATTCGTGCCATTGCTGACACGTTTGCGCAGCGCACCCACAGCGCTGGGACGGGTGCAGGAAGAGCTGAAACTGGCCCGCTCTGGCAAGCTTGAAACAGTGCTGGTGCGCGTGGCGGAACGGCGGCGCAGCGATGGCACGCTGGAAGGCTATGTGCTGGCTTTTGATGATGTCAGCGAGCTGGTCTCAGCGCAGCGGATGGCCGCCTGGGGTGATGTGGCGCGGCGGATCGCGCATGAGATCAAGAATCCGCTGACACCGATACAATTGTCCTCGGAGCGGATCGAACGCAAATTCGCGCGCAAGCTGGACGCGGCAGATGCAGACAGCCTTGCGCAGCTGACATCGGTTATTGTTCGCCAAACCAATGACTTGCGGCGCATTGTTGATGAATTCTCCCGTTTCGCCCGGATGCCAGAGCCGGATCGGCGCGCGCATGATCTGGTGGCAATGCTGCGCGACAGTATTGTCTTGCAGGAAAGCGGCCAGCCGGATGTGCGCTTCGTCAGTGATTTGCCAGAGGGGCAAGTGATTGTCGACGTGGATGAAACCATGCTGACGCAGGCTTTCACAAATCTGATCAAGAATGCAGGTGAAGCCATTGAAACCAAACGCGCTTCCATGACGGATCCGGCTGCAGCCGCCGCGTTTGTGCCGGAAATTCGCGTGGCCTTCACGGTCGATGCCACCGAGTTGACCATTGCGATTGCCGATAACGGGATCGGCCTGCCTGAAGATCGCGCGCGGTTGTTTGAGCCCTATGTGACCACACGCGCTGAAGGGACCGGGCTGGGCCTGTCCATCGTGCGCAAGATCATCGAGGAACATGGCGGCAGCTTGCGGCTGGAAGATGCGCCCCTCTTCGAGGGCAATGCGCATTTCGGCGCGCGCGCTGTGATCCGGCTGCCAAAGCTCGGGGCTGGCGCGCCCATGACGAAAGATCAGGTCGAGGATGCCGGCGCCATGTGAGCCTGTCAGATTGCGGACAAGACTGCTGGCGCGATGAAGACGCCGGCGGAAAGGACAGAGTGAGGGTAGATGAGCGATATTCTGATTGTGGATGACGAGCGCGATATTCGCGAATTGATTTCCGATATTCTGGAAGATGAAGGCTTCACCACGCGCCGGGCCGCGAATTCCGACGAAGCCATGGCCGAGGTCAATGCCAACCCGCCTGCGCTGATGATCCTCGATATCTGGCTGAAAGACAGTCAGATGGACGGGATCGACATTCTGATGACTGTCAAGCGCTCGAACCCGGATATTCCCATCGTCATCATTTCGGGCCATGGCAATGTCGAGATCGCCGTCGCGGCGATCAAGCAAGGGGCTTATGATTTCATCGAAAAGCCCTTCAATATCGACAAGCTGATGGTGGTGATCAGTCGCGCGATGGAAGCGTCGAAGCTGCGGCGGGAAAATCAGGCGCTGAAGCGGCGCGATGTGTCGAGCGCACAGATGCTGGGGGAAAGCCATGCCTTCCGGTCGATGATCGCACAGCTTGAGAAAGTCACCCAGTCCAACGCTCGGATCATGTTCACGGGGCCTGCTGGCTGCGGCAAGGAAGCGGCGGCGCGCTTTGTCCATGAACATTCTGACCGGGCCAGCGCGCCCTTCGTCTGTGTCTCGGCTGCGATGATCGAGCCCGAGCGCATGGAAGAGGTTCTGTTCGGCCGCGAGAGCCCGGAGCGGGGGCTTGAGCAGGGCCTGCTGGAACAGGCACATGGGGGTGTGGTGTATCTGGA
>SKSL01000144.1 GCA_007123015.1 Natronohydrobacter sp.
AACGGGTCTTCGGCCAGAAAGACCTGCACCTCTGCATCAAAATGCGGATAGCGCGCCGAGATGATCGCGCCATTCTGCGCCAGCAGCTTGCGCTTTTCCTCTGAGCCGAAAGAATGGCCGCCGCGATGTTCGACGAATAGGCGGGGCTGATACAGGTGTTGTCCGCCCCAGGCGGCGGTTTTCTGGCACCAATCGACTTCCTCGCCATAACCGCGCCCGAAGGCTGTGTCGAATTGCGGAACATGGGCCAGAAAAACCGGGTTCAGTGCCATGCAGAACCCCACACCAGTCACCCCGGCCACCAGCCCCGCGCCCGCAGGCAGGGCGGCGGCGGCGCGATCAATGGCCTCGGCCTCGCCTGTGGCCAGATCATGCCGTGCGCAGATCACGGGCACACAGGCCAGCTCGGCATCATTCGACATCGGCGTGACACTTGCGACGCGCGCAGGGTCTGCAAGCATGGGCGCAACAAGGCGCGAGGCCCAGGCAGCGGGCGCCAGCGCATCGGAATTCAGCAGCACCACGGCATCCCCTGCGCCGCGGGCCTGTGCTTCGGTAAAGCCGCGATTGACAGTGCCGATAAAGCCCAGATTTTGTGCATTCTCCAAGAGCGTGACCTGTCCTTCGGGCTGTCCGGCGGCCCAGTCGCGCAGCCATGGCCGGATCGCCTGGTCGGGCGAGGCATCGTCGATGACGATCAGATGCCACGGCAGATCAGTGTGCTGCACCAGACGGGTCAGGCATTCCTGCAGCAGATCGAACGCCCCATAGACGGGCAGGATGATGGTGATGCGCGCCGCGCCGGGCGGATTAACCGGCCGTGTGGGGGGGCTGAAAAGCGCAGGGTCCAGCGGGTGGGCCGTCTTGACCAGTCCCAGCCCGAAACAGCGACGCACATCATCGCGCGCGCTCGGGTCCTTATGGCGGAACCAGCGAACCACAGCAGGCAGCGCCTGAACGCTGCGCCAGAGAAAGCCGGGCACAAGCTGCGCGGTGCCCATGGCAAGCTGCCAGCGGGCCAGTTGGGGCAAGGTGACGTGCACCGAGTCCGTGCCGGTTTCCAGCGTGAGCTTGGCTGTGTCACGGCAAAAGGGCAGGTCAAGGCTGAAATCAGGACCGCTCTGGCGCAGCTCGGGCACAGTGCTGCTGCTGCGCCCGCCATGCGTGAGCGAGACATGCTGCACAGTTTCCGTCACGCGCCCAGACACGACCAGCCGGTCGTGGCGCAGCGCGATCTGATCGACATACCCCAGTGGGCTGCGCGTAGCATTCTGCACTGCCGCGCCCGCGCGTGAGAGGCTGAGGTGATAGGCCGAGTACCTTCCGAAGAGACGACGGAATCTGCCTGACACTCGAAACTACCTGTCTTTATTGTTCTGCGGCTCTCTTATGCGCCATGGCGCGGTCTGTCCATGGCCGAGCTTCACGGCTTGCCTGTCAGATATTGATCAGATCCCGGTGATAGCGGCTCAGGAACACCAGACCAATGACGCCGCAAACTCCGGCGAAGGTAAGAACATAGACCCAGGAGATGTAGTCTGCATCATAGGAGAAATAGAAACCCCGTCGCATCATGCCGGTCATATGGATAATCGGATTGTACCAAACCACATCATCCCGCCAAGGCTGCGGGATCGTCTCATAAGTGTAGAAAACACCTGACATGATGAAAAGCGGGCGCGTCAGGATGGACCAAGCCCGCTGCCACAACGGGAATTGCGTGAACAGGAAGCAGTTTAGTGTGCCTACTCCGACGGCAAGTAAGGCTACCCCGACTAAAGCGAGCCCTATCGTCGTGAAGTCGAGCAGCACATCAGACGGGAAAAGAAACATGATCCCCGCGAAGATCAGATAGGCGACCAAAATCCCTGTCAGAAATTGCAAGATGAACCGTGCGATGAGCGCATCGACCCAGGTCACGCTAGGATATGTGAGCAGCGGACGCGAAAAATTGATCGCTTGCGCCAGATTGCCTGAGATCGACATGAAAAGAGTGAAAGGGAGAATCCCCGTTGCATAGAACAGCGGGAAACTTGTTCCAAGCGGTGGATCGCGCATGAAGGCTGTGAACACAGCCGTCAGCAGGATGATCCCGGCAACAGGCTCCAGAATCGCCCAGATATACCCCCCCGGCGAGCGGCCATAGGTTGACGTCATCTCGCGCAGGACAAGGGCCATGATCGTCCGCCCGCTGGCAAAGCGGCGCCGCGGTCGCTTGGCGCGCCCGGCGGGTAATCTGAGCGGCTGTTGCGTGTTATCTGTCACTGTGCCTAGCCTATCGCTGCAATGTCATCACCGCAAGGTTGCCTCTGGGGATCATCCCGTGGTACCTATACGACAGCCACGGTTATGGAGTATCCGTGGGCTTAACGCAATTATGCCGTGACCAAAGTGTTTATCCAAGCGCCCCCCACCATGACTGAAGCGCGCGCGCCCGAAAGGGTGCCGTCGCGCTCGGCTCTGCCCAGAGGTCCTTTACCCTTGCCCGAGAAATCGACCAGCCCGATGCGGGTCTCTGCCGAACGCTCTGCAGAATTGCGTGTCATCCCAGAGCGCGCGCCTGGTCCGGTCGTTGCGCCGCCCCGGCCGCCCGAACATGGGTCTGGGCTGATCTCTCAACCGCAGCCGACCCCGCACCAGCCGCAACCACAACCGCAGCCACAGCCTCCGGTTTCCGAGGGCCGACCTACAGTTTCCCCGGCGAGTTTCCGCCTGCGCCATCTTTTGTTAACCATCAGCTTTTTTCTGATGGTGATTGTGCCATCGGGGATCACTGGTGGATATCTGTGGGGCTGGGCGCATGATCAATATGCCTCGACAGTCGGTTTCTCGGTTCGGCGTGAAGAAGGCGGGACGGCGATTGACCTGCTGGGCGGGCTGACAACAATGTCGGGGCTCAGTTCTTCAGACACGGATATCCTGTTCCGATTCCTGCAAAGCCAGCGCCTTGTCACGAAACTTGATGATCAACTGGATTTGCGCGGGATCTGGTCGAAGCCTGAAAACGATCCGATTTTCAGTTTTCAGGGCAGTTCTACCGAAGATCTTGTGGATTTCTGGCAGCGCAAAGTTCGGGTTGCCTATGACAAGGGCTCTGGAATGATCGAAGTGCGGGTGCTGGCCTTTGATCCGGATGATGCCACAACAATCGCCGAGGCACTGTTCGATGAAAGTGTCGTGATGATCAACGAACTCTCGGCAATCGCGCGAGAGGACGCAATTCGCTTCGCGCGCGTTGACCTGGATGAAGCGGTCGAACAGCTTCGGACCGCGCGCGAAGCGCTGGCTGTGTTCCGAAATCGTCATCAGTTGGTCGATCCGCGCATTGATCTTCAGAACCAGGGCGGTCTTTTGGGCAGCTTGCAAGCCCAGCTCTCCACGGCTCTGATCGATTACGATTTGTTGCGGGAAACAGTCCGACCAAATGATCCGCGCTATGTGCAGGCGCTGCGCCGGATCGAAGTGATTGAAGATCGGATCGACGCTGAACGCAGCAAGATCGGTTTGACCCAGATGCCCGACGCCGACGCGCTCGATGCTAGCGACGCAAATGTATTTGCGTCACTTGTCGGCGAATTCGAGCGTTTATCTGTTGATCTGGAATTCGCGGAACGCAGTTATCTGGCCGCGCTGACCGCCTACAGTTCCGCCCTGGCCGAAGCGCGTCGCCAAAGCCGTTACCTTGCTGCTTATGCGATGCCGACCCGCGCGGAAACTTCGCGCTTTCCGGAACGCTGGCAGCTCTTCGGTCTGGTCACGTTGTTCATATTTCTTCTGTGGTCCGTCATGGCCCTGGTGGCCTATGCTCTGAAAGACCGCCGATAAGGGCGCAAGCCACATGATCTGTCTTGAGAACCTCACAAAAACCTATTTCCTCGACGGGCAGAGGAAAACAGTTGCCGATAGTATCAACGCCACCTTTCCAACCGGTGCCGTTGTGGCCCTATTGGGGCGCAATGGTGCCGGGAAATCCACCCTGCTCAAGATTATCGCAGGGATCGAGGATCCGACTTATGGTCAGGTCACCTCGACCGGGACGATTTCATGGCCGGTCGGCTTTGCCGGATCGTTCCACCGTGATCTGACAGGACAACAGAATGTCCGGTTCATCGCGCGAATCTACGGGGTCGATACGCAAGAGCTTTCGGAATTTGTCGAGGATTTCGCAGAGCTTGGCGTGCATTACCGCCTGCCGTTCCGGTCGTATTCTTCTGGCATGCGCTCGCGACTGGCATTTGGAACCTCGATGGGCATTGCCTTCGATACCTATCTTGTCGATGAAGTCACTGCCGTCGGCGATGCGTCATTTCGGGCCCGCAGCGCCCGCGTGTTCAAGGAACGCATGCGTTACGCAGGTGCGGTCGTTGTGACCCATTCGACGGGCCAGGCGCGCGACCTATGCGATGCGGCTGCAGTACTCGAAAATGGTAAACTCTATTATTACGAGGATATCGAAGAAGGCATCGCGCATCACAATCGCAACATGGCGGCGTGATCTGCCGTTTGCGTGGGCTTGCCCCGCACAAGGCACCTTGGGGCGCTGTTTCGGATGTCGCAGTTTCGGTCACTCCCCCAAAGCGAAGGGCCGTGCAGTGCAGGCCGCTTTCAGGTCAGATCACCATTCCAGAAAGGCCGTATCCCGTCAGCTGGCGCGAAGACAGGCGGGGCATCCTGTGCGGAACCAATCCCTTCGGGCAGGCTTGGCAGATCGGCGATATGGTGCTGCGCTGCAAACCAGATCGGCAGGAAACGGTTGCGGTCGAAAGCATGGGCCTGTGGGTAGGGCCAGGGCCGGTGCAAATGGCTTAGCAGCCAATGCGCGCCCTGCTTCAGGCTCGCGCCAGAGCGCGCCTTGTACCCCCATAGATCAACCCCCCAGACCCGCGCCAGTTGTGCCAGATTGATCCAGCTTTGGACATTCAGGCAACAGTCATGTGCTGTCGTCTGACTGGCCAGCTCCTCGGGTTGAAGCCCGTCGGCATCAAACTGTTCTGCAATACGTCCCATCGCGCGGGCCAGAGTTTCATAAAGCAGATCCGTCTGGTCCAGAAAAGCCGCAAGTGCACTTACCTGCAGGTCATAGCAGGTGCCATGATGGTTTGGTGTCGCCCTTGCGGCACGGCCCTGATCCGAGGCTTGAAGCCAGTCCAGATAGTGGCCTGCCCAGTCCTGAAACTGACCAAGACGCTGGTCACACAGCACGCCCTGTCGGTGCAGCAGGCGCAGGGCATCAAGATAATGGTAGACATCTTTCAACTCTATCAGGCCGGTCGGGGTGCCGTGATTGCCATTATGCCCGATGCGCAGCTGAGCATAGGTCAGATGGGCTGTCATCTGCGTCGCAGGGTCCAGAAAGAAGCGGTCCAGATGCGCGACAGCATGCGCGCCATATGCGCTGCGCCCTGTCACATGGCTGGCCAGAGCAAGGATCAGGCTGTCATCGAACAGTTGCTGTAGCCGCGTCCGGTCATAGGCGTCGCTGCCGGGAGCAAATGGCGCGGTCCCCGGGACCGGTTCCCCGTCGCGCCGAATATAGGGCAGCCCGTCCGGGCTGTGCGGGTCGGGCCACCAATATGCGGCGGGATGCCAGTAATCCTGCCAGTTCCCGCTTGGCGGCAGGCTGGTCTTGTCAGTCACGGAAAACGGGCCCCGCTCAAGCGCCTGATCGGCCATATGGGTCAGCCGGACGCGCAGCGCCATGATGCGGCTGCCGGGGACAAGCGCTTCCGGAGCGAAGGTGCGATCAAGCGCGTCTGTATTCACTGATGTCAGCCGCGCAGGACCGGCTTTCGCAAGCCTTTTGTCCAGTTGGCGCAGCGCTCTCAGAACGGCCTGTGTCCGCACCAGCCCGCTTTGCCGGGTCGCCTGCGCAGCCTCGGTTTCCAACGCGCCGGGCTTGGAACAGAGCCGCGCAGCCCAGCCCGCCTGTCCGACCCCGCCCTCGGGCGGCGCGACTGGGCGGCATGGTGGACCCCAAGGCGCGTCCTCATGGCTGTCCCATGCCCCCGGCACACCCAGATGCCGCAGCAATTCGACCTTGGGGCCATGGCCATCGGCGACAGCTTCATTGAACCACAGATCAGCCCCGCTGCGGAAGATGAGCTGCGGCTCTTCAATCGGCTCCGGGATGGGGCCGCCTTGCAACAGCGCGGCCCTGTCCCGCATATGCGCCATGGGCACTGTGAAGACCTTTCGGCCCGGCTGTGCCTGCATATCGGCCCGGATCGCGTCCCAACTGTCGGCGGTGACAAAGCAATTGCCATCCCATGGCAGGATCCACTCGGCCTGTCCCTGCCCATCGAGCAGCGCCATATTGCGCGCGCCATTGGTATTCATCGCATAGAGGGTCTTGGACCGGTTGACCGCGCTCTGGGCCTGATCCTGTTCGGAAGGGTCGAGATCGGCATAGCCCGGTGCAGACAGAAAGCCCGGTTGCCCGAAGATATCGACATCGAAGCTGATGCGGCGGTAATGCTCTGGATCGAAGGGCAGGCGCAGCCAAGGCAGTTGGTGACGGTCCAGAAGCGCGATGATCCGGGCTTCAATGTCCGGGTCGATGATCCGGTTGAGGATGAATTTCCGCGTGCAGCCCTCGATCCGGGGATCCTGCGTTAGCATGAAGCGCAGATTTTCCAGTGTCGGCCCAGTGCTATGATGGGCGGACAGGTCATTGCCAAGGATCCGATACAGGATGACATTTTGTGCGCAGGGCCGGATCAAC
Source organism: Natronohydrobacter sp. (assembly GCA_007123015.1). GTDB lineage: Bacteria > Pseudomonadota > Alphaproteobacteria > Rhodobacterales > Rhodobacteraceae > Roseinatronobacter. Next base: position 6,722 of record SKSL01000144.1, read on the forward strand.
CGGGGCGCAGGCTGTGGGGCGGGATTGGCCATGCCGCGCCATGGGACAGAATAGCGCTCGGCCAGATCGCGCAGCGCTGCGCGCGGGGCCAGCCCGTCGAAACCCTGCCGGAAGCGTTTCTCGAAGAGCGATACCTCTGCGGTTTCAGAATTGACAGTCGTAGGCGGGCTGTCACCTTCGACCAGAGTAGCGTCGGGGGCGTCGATGAATTGCCCAGTGGCGCGGGCGATGGCGCTCAATTCGATTGCCGCCTGTTGCCCATGATAGCCGGGAAACAGGATCGGCCCGCCGTAAAGACCACGCAGCCAATCCATCCGCCCCATGCCGCAGGCCGCGCCCTGCAGGTCCCGGCTGCCGTTGAACGCAAGGAACCCCAGCCCGGTGGCGTCCAGATGACCCTGCGCCGCCGCCAGCCAGCCTTGAGTCGGATAAACTTCGTCAGATGCAAACACGACATAGCGCATCTCCAGCCGTGCAGCGGCCATATTCAGACTGGCCGTAAAGCCCAAGCCCTTGCGATCAAGCGCGATCACGACATGGGCCGCCATGCCTGCGCGCTTTAAAAGCCGCTCGGCTGTGCTCTGCGCGCGCTTCAGCGTGGTCGCATAGAGAATGATCGCGACCCCGTCCGGGTCCGAAAGCGTGAAATCGCCCGGATCGGCCATGTCCATCAGATGCCCCTGCTCCTGTGCAGGGGGTGCCGGCAGCGTGATAAAATCAGCACTGTCGCCAGTCAGGCTGCGATAGAAGTGATTGAACTCTGCCGCGAAATCCTGCGCGATCGCCAGCGGCCCGCTGATCTGCGTCTGCGCGCGGTAGGCGGCCATCGCAAAGGCGCCGCGACCGGCAGCATAGGAAAACTGGCGTAGGTAAAGCCGTCTGGCGGCAGCGCGGATATGCTGGTGGTGCTCTGGGGTCTCGAATATCTGGCGGATGGTGGCAATCATCGCGTCCCAATCGCCAAACGCGACTTCCCGCAGATAGCCCTGCCGCGCCAGATCGCCCAGATCCGAGATATCATTGGCGATGACGGCGGTTTCCATGGCAAAGGCGTCTGTGGCCTTGTAGGGCATCTGGTAATGGCTGGCCGGGACACCGGGATCCAGCCATAGGATGACCAGATCCGCCGCCAGATTGATCCGCGCCATCTGCGTGCGATCCTGCGACGGCAGAACCGTGATGCGCGCCCCGTGGCGTTCGATCAGCTCTTGCTGGTCCGGTGTCGGCCGCGATCCGACGAATAGCAGCTTGTAGGCCGGATCGCCCAGCCGGTCGACCAGTTCGACCAGTTCGTGAATGCCCTTGTGACGGCGCAAGAGCCCGCCAAACAGGATCACACGATCACTCTCGGCAAAGCCCAAGTCCTGCCGGATCGCAGCGCGATCATAGAAGGCGGGATCGTAGACCGCTTCATCCTTGAGATTGCGCAGATACAGGCAGGCATTGCCAAAATGTGCATCCAACCCCTTGTTATGTGTGACCAGCACAGGCAGTTGCTGCGCAAGCGGCGAGAGCACTTGCGACCATGTCGCACTGTAAGGGCTGATCAGATCGGGCGGATGCGCCAGCGCGTGCGCGAATGTCATTTCGGCATGCGTATCCGACGCCCTGGGGTCGGCGATCACGGTTTCCAGATCGTTGATTTCCAGGATCAGCGGCGTGCCGCGCAGTGCCTGCGCGAGCAAGGCCAGCCCCAGACTGGGCAGGCGCGGTTTGACGACATAAATGACATCGCCATCGATCTGTTCCAGCGCCATGCGCAGGGTTGCGAAGAATTCGGGAAAGTCGCTGCCGGGAAAATAGGCCGTCTCGAAGGACGGCGCGGCGTCTTTCAACGGCGGGAAGATCGGGTCTTCGAAGAACTGGAACGAGACCAGCTTGACCTGATACTGGGGTGCCAATGCCTCGGCGAGCGCGAACGCTTTCGAGAAATGGTTGCGCGACATGTCCCAGGACAGGATCGTGACGCGCTGGCCCAGCCGCGCCGGGTCGCAGGGCAGACCTGTGGATCTGTATTGCGCCAGATCCTGCTGGATGATCGGCAGCGGCGACATGTCATGCTGATGCTCAAGCGTGATCTGGCCCAGCGCCGCATTGCGCTGATAGAGCGCCGTGACCGCGCGCAACCGGATCGGATCGCGCAACCAAGTGTATTTCAGGATCACGGCATAATCCTGCAAACGCGGCAAATCCTGATTGAAGCCGCCAAACAGGTCGGACATTTCGCGCCGATGGGCAAAGCTGTTGAGGTCGATGTAATTCTTCAGATGCAGGCTTTCGGGGTCGAAATCGGGGCGCTGAAAGGACAGCAGGCTTGTCTGGACATCTGGCTCGACCCGGAAATCGATGAAATCACTGTAGAGCGTCGATTTGCCGGGATGCTCTGCAAAGGCTGCGACGACCGCAGACAGGAAATGCGGATGCCAGATATTGTCACTGTCAAGATAAGTGATGATCTGTCCGCGCGCCTGCGCAAGCCCTGCATTCCGCGCACCCGCCGCGCCCGCTTTGGGCAGCCGCAGGTGGTGGATGCGTGCATCGGGATTCGCAGCGATCACATCAGCGCTGTGATCCGTGCTGGCATCATCACAGACCAGCAATTCCCAATGCGGCCAGCTCTGCTCGCGCACACTGCGCAGCGCATTGGCCAGAACCGCCGCGCGGTTATAGGTGGGCATGATCACGGACACCAGCGGCGGCGAGCGCAGGGCCTTGGCGCGATCAACCGCGACCTGCAACTTCGCTTCGCTGGCGCGCAAGGCAGCACGCAGCCCATCGGGCAGTTCTGCAGGCGCGATCAATGCCAGCATCTGCGCGAATGTGCTGGAATGAAGCGGTTCGGGCAGGTCTGCGAGAAGGCTTTCAGGCTGCGCTGGGGCATGCGCGCAGATGTCTGGGTCAGTTGCGCGCTGCGCCATGGCCCAGCCGCCCAGAGCGTCGAAGATCTGATTCAGGCCCGGTGACATCAAATGCCCGACTTTCAAGGGGGAGTGCAGCATTTCTGCCAGGCCCGGGCTGGGGGCGGTCCAATCTTGCGCAGTCAGGGCCTGAGCAGGGCGCAAATCCATGGACCCGTCAGCGTGATTGCGATCGCACTCTGGGATAGCAACGGCAAGGACGATCTCTGCGCCCCAAAGCAGTTGCGCCCAGAGCCCGGTCAGACCTGTCGCGAGGCAGAGCCGATCCAGCACAATGCGATCAACAGGTGCCTGCAGCACATGCTCGAACAATCGCGCTGCAAACTGGTCGTCAAAGGGAAGCACGGCCTCTTTCTTCGCAGCGTGTGGGCCCTGCGTGACCAGGCGCACCCCCCCGGCCTGCAGCTGCACTTCGGCATGATCAAGGATCAGCAGCTTGCTTGCCCGCAAACGGGCACGCATGGCGATCAAGGCTGGTTCCAGTCCATCGCGCGCGTCCGGGTCCGTGCGCAGGGTCTGTGCGAGCAGGCCGATTGCGCCGACCGGATTCTGTGCCCGCAGAAGAGATTGCGCATCGCGCAGAATTGCTGAAGGGAAGCGTGAATTGGCCGTCATGCTGCACTTTATGGTTTTGAAGAAAACAGCCTTGCACAAGGCCATCACGCGGAGCCCCGCGCTGACCTTATCTCTATGTTATATGCTATTCGGACAAGAGGCAGAAGCCTCTTTTCCCGCAGTCCTGTCGCGTATATCCCTGCGCGCAGGGTTTCCAGCTTGCTGCGATTGCAGTACCACGACAGGCACCCGGGCTTGGAGTGGCAGAGTGCCGATAGAACAGAGAAAGACTTGGCCGTGCCGTCTGTAACCACCCCGCGAGATCAGGCCCAAGCTGTGGCGCAACCCTTGGGGGCGGCCGCATCAGGGCAACGCCCGCCTGTCCGGCTTGTGGTCCGCGCGGCCTGTCCCACGCGCGCCGCCGCGCTGCGCGATAGTCTTATGGCCATATTCTCCGCCCAAGCCGAGGGAAATGCGCCCGACGCACCCCTCTTGCACGATGCGCCCGAGATCCTGCTCGACGCTGATATGGCGCAAGGCGACAACAAGCCGCTTTGGTTGATATGGACTGATCTGGCCGCACTCCTTGCCCTGCGACTTGATCAGGGTCATGACGCCGGGGCGGTGCTGCGCGAATGGTGCGCCCATGCCCAGAGCATTCTGGACGATCTTGCGCAAGCGCCTCAGACCCGCAGTTTTCCAGAGACAGCCCTGCTGGAAGACCCTTCTCAGGTCTTGCTGTGTCTGGGCGTCGATCAAGCGCCGCGCCCTGTCCTTCCGCCGCCCCCGGAGGCGAGCTATCGGCTGCTGGAACTGGCCTTGTTGCAGGCCAATCCCGATGCGGCTGCGCTGGCCGAACGCCTGCGCGCGCTGAGCGCCATATTGCCATCGGGACCAGCGCAATTTGCAGCGCAATGGCGCGTTTATCAGACGGGGATTGCGCGGAAGACAGAACTTGATGCCGAGAATTCCCATCTGCTCGATCAGCTTCTGGACCATCAAGCTGCGCTGGCAGAGGCCCGACAGGATCTGACAGATGCGCAGATCCGCGAGGCCGCCTTGCGTGAGGATATCGAGCGGCTTCTGGGACAGCTGCATGCCCTGCGCCAGTCGCGTGCTGCGCAGGAAAAGGCGCAGGCCGATTTGCAGAGCTTGCAGGCGCAGTTTGACGCGGCGCAGGCGGCCGCCTCGGCAGCGCAGACGCATCTGCAGGCGGCGGTTGAAGAGCGTGACGCGCGCATCGAAGAGCAACAGGCGCTGCTGGCGGAAAGAGAGGCAGAGCTGCAGCGGATCCATGCGTCGAAAGCGTGGAAGCTGACTGCCCCGCTGCGATGGATCCGCGCGCAGTTGCGTCGCTAGATCGCATATCGCCCCTTGCTCGGGCGTCGTGCTGGACCGTTAGGCTGCATGTGCTTCAGGGCACACCGATGCGCCC
>SKSL01000218.1 GCA_007123015.1 Natronohydrobacter sp.
GCGCGATTCACCGAGAAGCTGCGCGCCCGGATGCAGACCCTGCGCGTGGGCGAGCCGCTCGACAAATCGACCGATATCGGTGCGATCGTCCATCCGCGCCAAGTCGCGCGCATCCGTGATCTGGTGGCCAAAGGTGTGGCCGCCGGGGGGGTGGTTCATGCAGGCCACGCGCCAGAAGGGTGCTTCGTCGCGCCTCAGATGATGCTTGAAGTATCGCCTGCAAACCCCTGCTTTTTTGAAGAAATATTTGGTCCCGTTGCTGTGGTGTCGACCTTCCGGACGCCGGATGAGGCCGTCGTGCTTGCCAATAACACGCGCTATGGGCTTGCGGCCTCGATCTGGTCCGAGAATCTGACCCTTGCCATGGATATCGCCGCACGGGTGCAGGCTGGCGTCATCTGGATCAATGCGACAAATCTGTTTGACGCCAATGCCCCTTTTGGCGGCATGCGTGAAAGTGGGTTTGGCCGCGAAGGGGCGCGCGAAGGCATGGACGCCTATTTGCGCCCTGCTGGGGCCAAGCCTGTGCACAGACCGCTTGCCGGGATTGACCCATTGCCGCAGCCTGTGGGTGTCACGGGTCTCGACCGCACGCACAAGCTGTATATCGGCGGCGCGCAGAAACGCGCAGATAATGGCCAGAGCTACGCGATTGTCGAGCATGGCAAGCTGAAGGGCCATGCGCCCTATGGCAGTCGCAAGGATATCCGCAACGCTGTTGAGGCTGCGCAGAAAGCGCGGCACTGGACTGGGATGAGCGGCCATCAACGCGCTCAAGTCCTTTATTTCATGGCAGAAAATATAGCTTCCCGGCGCGAGGGCCTTTGCAGTTTCGCCACCGAAGAAGAAATCGAGACGACCATATCGCGCTGCTTCTATTACGCGGCTTGGGCCGATAAATTCGATGCGCGCGTGCATGACACCCAAAGCGGCCATGTCACTTTGGCGATGAAGGAAGCCTTCGGCGTCATGGGCGTGATCTGTGGGCAAGAGGCACCGCTTGCCGGGTTCATGTCCTTGGTTCTGCCAGCCATCGCGATGGGCAATCGGGTGGTCGCGATCCCGGCGCAAAGCGATCCTTTGGCGGCCCTTGAAATGGCGCAGGTCCTTGCCTGTTCTGATGTGCCGGGCGGGGTGGTGAATATCGTCTCGGGCCCGGTCGCGGACCTGGCGCAGACCTTGGCCGCACATGACGACCTGGCGGCGCTCTGGTGTGCAGAGCCCACAGTTTTGGCGCAGGTCGAGGCCGCATCCATCGGCAATCTGAAACCAGTCTGGCCCGTGCTTGACCCGTTCGGGCAGGGCGCAGAATTTCTGCGCGCTGCAACGCAGATCAAGACCATCTGGGTCCCCTACGGCGCATGAACCTGCCACTGGCCTTAACTGTTTCTTTACCGCGCGCTCCTTATAGCAGAGGGGCAGCAAAAGGCGGATAGTATGCAGGGTATCGCGGCAGGCCCCCCCGCTCACCAAAGCAATAACCAGCATCGGCCCGTGCTGGAACTGGTGCTGAAACGCAAACAAGACCCCGCGCGCAAACCGCTCGGCACGATCTTGCAAGAGATGGGCGTCTTGAGCGAAGATGCTTTGCTGCATGCGCTTGAGCTGCAAGCCACGCAATCCGGGATGCTGGGCGATATCCTGCTGTCCCATGGCCTGGTCTCGGAAGAAAACCTGGCGACAGCCCTGTCGCGCCAATATGGCACCAGTTTTTTCAGCACGGATCACCCGCTTCCCGACCCCGACCTGATCGACGCGTTGAGCGTGCAGCGCTGCATCAAGCTGTCCTGCCTGCCATGGGCGCGGGCCGGGGGGGTGACAATTGTTGCTGTGGCGCAGCCCGCGCGCTTCGACGTGATCAAGCCGGAACTGGAAGCGCTTTTTGGTCCGCTTGCCATGGTCCTGATCAGCGAAAGCGATCTGCATGCGACCCTTTTGAAAATTCGCCGGACGCGTCTGGCGCTTTGGGCAGAAACCTGTGTTGCACAGGCCGAAAGCTGTCGGATGTTGCAAAGCCAGCAGTTCAGCGTCCGTTTGCGCTGGGGGCTTCTGGTGGTGGCGGGCCTGGTCCTGCTCGCGCCGGAATTGGCCCTGCTGGGTCTGACGCTGCTGGTCATGGGGTTTCTGCTCATCATCTCGACGCTGAAACTGGCAGCGGCTCTTGCCGTGCAGCGCGCCCCGGCCACTGGAAAAGCGGCGGATAGCCCGAAGATCACGGCCCTGCGCAAGCCTGTCGTCTCGATCATGGTCCCGCTCTACAAGGAGCCCAAGGTCGTTCCGCGCCTGATCAATCGGCTGTCACGACTGACCTGGCCGCGCGAATTGCTCGATATCCTTCTTGTGGTCGAAGAGAATGACCATGCGACGCTGGCGGCCCTGTCCGACTGTGACCTGCCGCGCTGGATGCGGGTGATTCCCGTGCCGGATGCGCCGCTGAAAACCAAACCGCGCGCGTTGAACTACGCGATGCTGTTTGCGCGCGGTCCGATCATCGGGGTCTATGATGCCGAGGATGCACCAGATCCCGACCAGATCCACCGCGTCGTGGCATGTTTTCAGAACGGTCCGCCATCCTTGGCCTGCGTGCAGGGCGTTCTCGATTTCTACAACGCGCGGACCAACTGGATATCTCGTTGCTTCACCATCGAATATGCGACCTGGTTTCGAATCGTGCTGCCGGGCATGCAGCGCCTGGGCTTGGCGGTGCCGCTGGGCGGCACGACGCTCTTCTTCCGCCGCGATATCCTTGAGAAACTTGGGGGATGGGATGCACATAACGTGACCGAGGACGCAGATCTTGGCATCCGCCTGGCCCGCCATGGCTATTACACGCAGCTGCTTGAAACAGTGACACTGGAAGAGGCGAATTGCCGTGCCATCCCATGGGTCAAGCAACGCTCGCGCTGGTTGAAAGGCTATGCTGTTACCTGGTTGGTGCATATGCGGGCACCAAGGCTTTTATGGCGCCAATTGGGGTCCTGGAAATTCTTCGGCTTCCAAGTGCTTTTTCTGGGCACCTTGCTGCAATTCATGTTTGCACCGCTGCTGTGGAGTTTCTGGCTGATCGTGTTCGGGCTGGGGCATCCCTTGCCCGGAATTGCCGGGAGCACCATCATGCAGAGCTTCGGGTTCATCTTCCTTTTTTCGGAAGCGGTCTCATTGGTGATCGGCTATCTGGCACTTCATAGCCGTCAGCATCGTTCTTTGCGCCTGTGGTTGCCCACATTGCATTTCTATTTCCCGTTGGCGGTGCTTGCCGTCTACAAGGCGCTGTGGGAATTGGTCTCGGCGCCGTTCTATTGGGACAAGACCGCGCATGGCGAGCATGAGGCCGCATGCGATGCTGTCACAGTCGTGCAGACCCGACCGTCAACCACCTAGAGTGGGCACCGATCAGCTTGGCGCATGGCCGTGATGATGAATGGCACTGAGCCGCGCAGCGCCGTGACTTGGTGCGGCGATCCATGGGTCAGGCTGAGCGCTAGAGACGTTCACGAACAAGTCGAGCGCCCCAGGAGCAGAGAGAAATCCCGCCATGCGCGGCACCCTTCGGCCTTGATACGCGCATGGCGGGATTTCTCTCTGAAGCCGGAGCGATCAAACTGTTCGTGGTTCACTCTGGACCTGCGCACTGTGTCAGTTTAGCAAAGAGCAAGGTCTGACAGAGGCGCGGAATGCTCTATTTTCACAAAGCCGGGCTGGTTGTCCTGGCGACGCCGAAATCAGGTAGCACAGCCGTCGAGCAAGCCTTGACCCCAAAGGCTGATATCGTTTTTCAGAACGATCCGAATTTCAAGCATTGCATCTTTCAGCGCTATCAGTGGCGCGTCGAGAAGATGATCGGCATGTTCACGGACCGCGTTCCCGAAACTGTTGCCATGATTCGCGAGCCCGAAGACTGGCTGGGCAGCTGGTTTCGGTTTCGCCACGGGGCCTGGCTGAACGACACGCCGCGCAGCACGCGGGGCATGAGTTTTGATCAGTTTGTCGAAGGCTATTTAAGCGCGCCGCAACCGCCCTATGCGGCCGTTGGCAGCCAGTGGAAATTCCTGACCCATCCCAGGACCGGCGACCGGGTGCAGCATATCTTCCGCTATGACGCGATGCCGGAATTCGTAGCGTATCTGGAAGCGCGGCTGGGCTGGCCGATTGCGCTGGAGCGGGCGAATGTCTCGCCCGATTGGCAGATTACCCTGTCCGATCCACTGCGGGCCCGGCTGCGTGACCAGTTCGCGCAGGATTATGCGCTCTACGACAGTGCTCTGGCCTGCGCACCGGGCTGAATGCGCTTAATGCGCCTCGGCCCAGTTGTCGCCCGTTCCGGCATCCACCACCAACGGAACACTGAGTTTCACCACAGGTTCTGCGGCTGCTTCCATGACCTCGCGGACGAGGGTGATCGTGTCCTCTATCGCATCCTCTGCCACTTCGAACACCAGTTCGTCATGCACCTGCAACAGCATCTTGGCGGGCAGGCCATCAATTGCGGCGGGCAGGCGGATCATGGCGCGGCGGATGATATCGGCAGCAGTCCCCTGGATTGGCGCATTGATGGCAGCGCGTTTGGCAAAACCCGCGCCGGGGCCTTTGGCGTTGATCTCGGGGGTATGGATGCGCCGCCCGAACAGCGTCTCGACCCGGCCATGTTTCTTGGCGAAAGCGACTGTGTCATCCATATAGGCGCGGATGCCGGGGAAGCGTTCGAAATAGGTGTCGATGAAGGCCTGCGCTTCGCCCCTTGGGATGCGCAGGTTGCGGGCCAGACCGAAGCCTGAAATCCCGTAGATGACACCGAAGTTGATCGCTTTCGCCCGCCTGCGGATTTCCGAGGTCATCTCGGCCATCGGCACACCGAACATTTCCGACGCGGTCATGGCGTGAATATCCTGCCCCTCGCGGAAGGCCGCTTTCAGGCTGTCGATCCCGGCGATATGCGCCAGGATACGCAACTCGATCTGGCTGTAGTCGAGTGCAATCAGTTTCATGCCACGCTCGGCGACAAAGGCCGTGCGAATGCGGCGGCCTTCTTCTGTGCGGATCGGGATATTCTGCAGGTTCGGATCAGTCGAAGAGAGCCGCCCGGTGACAGCACCAGTGATCACATAAGACGTGTGCACGCGCCCTGTCTCGGGGTGGATATGGTCCTGCAGCGCATCCGTGTAGGTCGATTTCAGTTTCGAGAGTTGCCGCCAGTCGAGTACCCGAGCAGGCAGGTCATGGCCTTCGGCGGCAAGATCTTCGAGAATGTCCGCCCCTGTCGCATAGGCCCCCGTCTTGCCTTTCTTGCCGCCCTGCAGGCCCATCTTGTCGAAGAGGATCTCGCCCAGCTGCTTGGGGGAGCCTACATTGAATGTCTCGTCTGCCAGGTCGTGGATTTCGGCCTCCAGCCCGGCCATCTTCTGCGCGAAGGCGTTCGACATGCGCGAGAGCACATCGCGATCCACCTTGATCCCGGTGCGTTCCATTGCGGCCAGAACCGGGACAAGGGGGCGCTCCAGCGTCTCATAGACCCGTGTGACCTGTGAGAGGTGCAGGCGCGGCTTGAACAGTTGCCACAGGCGCAGGGTCACATCCGCGTCTTCTGCAGCATAGCGCGTGGCGTCCTCGATCGGGACCAGATCGAAGGTCTTGGCGGATTTGCCCGTGCCCAGCAGCGTCTTGATCGCGATGGGCTGGTGGTTCAGGTAGCGGTCCGAAAGCGCGTCCATCCCATGCCCGTGCAAGCCCCCATGCAGCGCATAGGACATGAGCATGGTGTCGTCGATGGGCGCGACAGTAATCCCGAGACCCGCGAAAATCTTGGCATCATATTTCATGTTCTGCCCGATTTTCAGGATCGCCGGGTCTTCAAGAACAGGTTTCAGCGCTTTCAGCGCATCCTCAAGCGGGATCTGTCCTTCGGCTAGCGCGTCACTGCCGAACAGGTCACTGCTGCCCGCGCGATGTTGCAGCGGGATATAGGCTGCGCGCCCCGGTGTGACGCAAAGCGAAATGCCCACCAGATCCGCGCGCATTTCATCGAGCGCGGTGGTTTCGGTGTCGACCGCGACATGGCCGATTTCCTCGATCTCGGCGATCCATTGCGCGAGCGTGTCCAGATCACGGATGCAGACGTAATCCGCCTGCGCGAAATCGGGCTGCTCAATGGTTGTGGCGGCGGCTGTCGCAGGTTGTGGGGCCGCCTCGGGCAGGATGGGGGGCTCTGCGCCGAAGTGATCCGCGACACGACGGGTCAGAGTGCGGAATTCCATCGCGTTCAGGAAGGCCAGCAGTGCCTCCTGGTCCGGGGCGCGGACTTCCAGGTCGTCGAGGGTGAAATCAAGTGGAGTCTGGTCGTCGAGAAGCACCAGCCGCTTGGAAATACGGATCAGGTCGGCATTGTCGATCAGCGCGGCGCGGCGCTTGGGTTGCTTGATCTCGGCGGCGCGCTCGAGCAGGGTTTCAAGATCACCATATTCATTGATCAAAAGCGCAGCGGTCTTGATCCCGATGCCGGGCGCACCGGGCACATTATCAACCGAATCGCCTGCGAGCGCCTGCACATCGACCACCCGCTCCGGGCCCACGCCGAATTTCTCGACCACTTCCACGACGCCGATCTGCTTGTTCTTCATCGCGTCCAGCATTTCGACCCCACCGCCGACTAGCTGCATCAGATCCTTGTCCGACGAAATGATGGTCACGCGGCCCCCGGCCTCACGCGCTTGGCGGGCTAGAGTGGCGATAATGTCATCGGCTTCAAAATCCTCGATCTCGATCGTGGCGAGGTTGAAGGCGCGGCTGGCATCGCGGGTGAGGGGAAATTGAGGGCGCAGGTCTTCGGGCGGCTCTGGGCGGTTGGCCTTGTAGAGATCGTAAATCTGGTTGCGGAAAGTTTTCGAGGAATAGTCAAAGATGACGGCTGCATGGGTGGGCGCATCCGCGCTGGTGCCGTTTTCGCCCAGGTAACGCCAAAGCATGTTGCAGAACCCGGCCACAGCCCCTACGGGCAGCCCGTCGGATTTGCGCGTGAGCGGTGGCAACGCGTGATAGGCGCGGAAGATATAGGCCGAACCGTCGATCAGATGCAGGTGATGGCCTTTGCCGAAATTCATGGGGCCTCTCAGCGCTGTGGGGCGGTGGGTGTGGCCCAAGTGTGTAGGGTGCGTGCTTGCACGCACCTTGGGCGCGACTGGGGAAGGTGCGTGCAAGCACGCACCCTACGCAAGCCCTCACGCGGCTGCGTCATCCGCGTAATCGCGATGGATGAAACGCTTGTCGCAATAGGGACATTCGACCATGCCGGTTTCATGGCTGATCGACAGCCAGACACGCGGATGCCCCAGCGCGCCTTCGCCCCCATCGCAACAGACGCGCATCGCCGTGACGATCTCGGTTTCCGGGGCAGAATGATGGGGCGCTTGGTGCATGGTCACGGCTCACTTCCTTGTCGGCAGCTGGGCGCTGCGTTACATCGCGCACAGTATACTGTGTTTGGCATAGGGGACACAAGCTGCGTCCGTGCGGCTATCAGGCCCCGATTTGCTGACGAACGAGGACAGAGGTCATGTCAGATCAAGCCATCGAGATCAGCGCTCTGCGCAAGACCTATGCTGGTGGCAAGGAGGCGCTGAAAGGGGTCGATCTGACCATCCCGGCTGGCAGCATTTTCGGGCTCTTGGGTCCCAATGGTGCCGGAAAATCGACCTTGATCAATATTCTTGCAGGGCTGGTGACCAAGACCAGCGGGCAAGTGCGCATCTGGGGATTCGATCAGGATGTGAACCCCCGCCAGTCGCGCGCGGCCATCGGCGTGATGCCGCAGGAACTGAACATGGACCCGTTCTTCACGCCGCGCGGCGCGCTCGAAGTGCAGGCGGGGCTTTACGGTGTGCCGAAATCCCAGCGCCGGACCGATGCGATCCTTGACATGATCGGGCTTGCGGACAAGGCGGAAGCCTATGCGCGCACGCTCTCGGGGGGGATGCGGCGGCGGCTTCTCTTGGGCAAGGCGCTGGTGCATGGCCCGCGCGTGCTGGTGCTGGATGAACCGACAGCCGGTGTGGATATCGAGCTGCGCCAGATGCTCTGGGCCAATGTGCGCAAGCTGAATGAACAGGGCATGACCATCATCCTGACCACGCATTATCTGGAGGAAGCCGAAGAGATGTGCGACGAGATCGCCATCATCAACCACGGCGAAGTGGTGGTGCGGGACCGGACAGCGGCGTTGCTGGGGCGGCTTGACGCCAAGACCTTGCTCTTGCGGCTGGAGCAGCCCGTTACAGGGTTGACGCTGCCCGATGGGGTGAAACAGGATGCGCGTCCTGACGGGACACTGGCGCTGACCTATCGGCGCAGTACTGTTTCTGCCGGGGCACTGCTGGCGGCAGTTGCTGCTGCAGGCGGGGTTGTGGTGGATGTAACCAGCGAAGAGCCTGATCTGGAAGATGTGTTCCTGTCGCTGACATCGGGGCAGGCTGCCTAGCGCTTACGGCGCGACACTGGTCCAGCCGCAGGCGGCGGCAAGGTCGAGCGGGTCAAGCGCTGTGTCCACGGCCATGGCCGCGCGAATATCCTGCGCGCGTCTGTTATGCAGCCTTGCCCGCCAGAGCTGGTGGCCCAGGCGCGAGATCTTGATGATCGGGCTGCGCAGCGGCAGGCGGTCGGCCCATTTCTTCTGCATGTAATGATACGCCGTGCCAAAGCCCTGATCGAGATTATCTTTGTAGCCGTCATTATGGATCAGCGGCAGCGCGCAGGCATAGGCGGAAAGACCCTTGGCGCGGGCCTCGGTCACGATATCGGTGCCGTAAAGATGCCAACCTGGCAGGTCCTTGTCCCAGGTAATTCCGGCACTGCGGCGCATCACGATCAGCACTTCGTCGAAGCTTTGCACGGGCTGCGGGCTCAGCGCCACATGCCCGACGATCTGTCCCAGCGACGAAGACCAGACCGGCCCCCAGCCGCGCGCGTGATCATCGATCCCGTAAGCGCCGATCAGCGCCCAGTCGGGGTCTTGCATGGCCACCTCTGCAATCCGCGCGCGCAGCAGCGCGTCCCAGCCCGGTGGCAGATAGACATCGTGATGCAGGAAGATCAGAATGTCTTCGGTGCTCTCGGCCATCCCTCGGGCATAAGCCAGCGCGGCAGACGGCGCTTCGATCACGCTCAACGGCAGGCTGTCCAGCAGCGGCGAGCGCGCAAGATTACCCGCGAGGATACCTGGATCATTGCTGGCGCAGATCAGTCGCATGTCACTCATTCGAGCGCATCCCTTCCTTGTTGCGGATGCTCAGGCGCACGATCCGGTTGCCTTCGCGCTCCAGCACCTTGAATCGGCAGCCATGGAAGGAAAACACCTGACCTTCATCCGGGATCGATTGCGCCTCGTGGATCACCAGCCCCGCAACTGTCACGGCTTCTTCATCCGGCAGTGACCAATCCATGGTCCGGTTCAGATCGCGGATGGTCATTGCACCTTCGACGATCACTTCGCCATCGGGACGTTCCTCGACTTCGGGCGCAGAGGTCGTGTCATATTCATCCTCGATCTCGCCCACGATTTCTTCAAGGATATCTTCAAGCGTGATCAGCCCGTGCAGCGCGCCATATTCATCGACCACAAGCGCGAAATGGCGGCGCAGGCGCAGAAACTCCTGCATCTGTTCATCAAGCGGTGTTGTTTCGGGCACGAAATAGGGCAGTCGCGCCAGTTTCACCACGTCCAGTGTGTTCACTGCGTCATAATTGCCCCCGGCATCACCCACCAGACGATGCATCTCGCGCACCAGATCGCGGGCATAGAGGATGCCGATGATATTTTCCTGTTCCTCGCGATACATGGGCAGGCGCGAATGCGAGGAATTGATGCATTGCGCGATGATTTCGGCAACCGGATCCTCGGCATTCACAACCTCGATCTGGCTGCGATGGCGCATGATTTCCTCGACAGTGCGCTCTGACAGATCAAGCGCTCCCAAGAGCCGGTCGCGATGCTCTTTCTCGACGGAACCTGTCGAATGCCCCAGTGCCAAAGTGCCCGCGATTTCTTCCTGCACCGACAGGATATTGCTTTCGGGGTCGATCTTCACCCCGAACAGCGCCAGCACCCGGCGCACGATGAAGCGCACCACCATCACCACAGGCGAGAAGATCGCGACCACGATGCGCAGCGGCGCGGCAACGCGCAAGGCGGCAGTTTCCGGGTTGGAAATCGCGTAGGTCTTGGGCAGGACTTCGGCAAAGACCAGCACCAGAAGTGTCATGACCAATGTGGCCAGCGCGACCCCGCTATCGCCGAAAGCCCTCGTGAACAGCGCTGTCGCCAGCGAGGCCGCGAGGATATTGACCAGATTGTTGCCCAGCAGGATCGCCCCGATCATGCGCTCGCTATCCTCGGTCAGCTTGAGCGCCTTTTCGGCGCCTGGCACGCCCTTGTCAGCCTGCGCTTTCAGCTTGCCCCGGCTGGACGCCGTGAGCGCTGTCTCTGACCCTGAAAACAGCCCCGAGATGATCAGCAAGACCAGAATGGCCCCTGTGGTGAACCAGAAGGCCGTATCAAGGAATGTGGCGGTGTCGCCCATAAAGCTGTGAGTCCTGCGATATCTGCGCCTGCAGCGCTTCGCGTGATCATAAATCCTTGCCATGCAGAGATCCAGCACCAGACGGCCAGCTCTTGACGCTGGGCAGGGGATTGGTCATCAGACCCGGCATGTTCGCCTCTGACACGCTTGACCAGATCATTCGCCGTTTCGGCTTTCTTGAAGCCCGCCTGATGGAAGGTGTCGCGCCTGACGAGATCGCGCGCGTCACGCGCGACTATGCCGAGTTGAAGCCGGTTGTGGCGCAGATCGACGCTTATCGGCGTGCCTTGGCGGATCAGACCGAAGCTGAAGCAATGCGCGCAGACCCCGAGATGCGCGCGCTCGCCGACGAAGAACTCGCGCGGGTTGCTGCAGAGCTGCCAGTGCTGGAACAGGCGCTGCGCCTTGCGCTCTTGCCGAAAGATGCTGCTGATGCCCGCCCGGCGCTGGTCGAGCTGCGGCCCGGCACCGGGGGCGAAGAAGCCAGCCTGTTCGCGGCTGACCTGCTGCGCATGTATCAGAAATACGCCGAAGCGCGCGGCTGGCAGGTGCAGATGATCAGCATCGCGGAAACCGAGATCGGCGGGTTGCGCGAGGCGGTCATGCGGATCGCAGGCGAGGGTGTGTTTGCGCGGCTGAAATTCGAATCGGGTGTGCACCGCGTTCAGCGCGTGCCGGTAACCGAATCGGGGGGACGGATCCATACCTCGGCGGCCACTGTGGCCGTGCTGCCCGAAGCCGAAGAGGTCGATATCGACATTCCCGCGCAGGATATCCGCATTGATACGATGCGCGCCTCGGGGGCCGGCGGGCAGCATGTGAACACGACTGATTCGGCTGTGCGGATCACGCATCTGCCCACGGGGCTGGTGGTCACCAGTTCCGAGAAATCGCAGCATCAGAACCGCGCCATTGCGATGCAGGTGCTGCGCGCAAAGCTTTATGACATGGAACGCCAGCGCGCGGCCACCGAGCGCGCCGATGCACGGCGGTCGCAGGTCGGATCAGGCGATCGGTCGGAACGCATCCGGACA
>SKSL01000112.1 GCA_007123015.1 Natronohydrobacter sp.
CACGCCATGTTCGGCGAAAATGGTGCCGGGCATTTGCGGATCAGAGAAGCCGACAGTGTTCACCAGCGCCGCCTCATTGGCATATTGCGCCGCCATCTGCGCCAGGTAGGAGGATTCCATCACGGCATCCTGCAAATGCCCCTCCAGCGCATCGAAGCTTTCAGCGCGCATCGCCGTGTGTTCGGTGCCGCAGAAGAAGCGCAGATCGACCGCTTGCGAGACGACCGGCGACATATTCGCATAGGCCACAGCCGAGGCCCATGTTTCCGCCCCGTCGATCAGCCCCTGCCGCAGCCCGTCGAGCGTTTCTTCCCAGGCAATCGGCGTTGGGTTCAGCTGCATCAGCTCCATGGCGATCCGGCCCAGCTGCGTGCCCGTGACACGGTTGCGCGTGCCTGCAAGGTCAGTGATGCTGGTGATCGGGTCGCGGTCGCGATAATTGTTGCCCAGCATGATGCCGCGCAATTCACAATGGGTGAACAGGAATTTCAGCCCGTGCATGCGCTCATAAGGTTCACGCAGCAGCTTCATGCTGTCCGGGTGATACATGAAGTAATACTGCGACGCGACTGTCGGGAACATATAGGCGTAGTCCAGCACATTCAGATAGGGCGCGCCGCCCGCCGAGTTCTGGGTCGAGGCCGAGAACAGATCGACAATGCCTTCTTGCGTGCGGGTCACACAATCAAGCTGGCCACAAATCTGGTTGTCGCCGATGAAATTGACGCGAATTTCGCCGTCGGTCCGCTCTTCCAGATCGCGGACGAATTCCAGGATGCCGTTGCGTTCAATCAGCAAATTGCGCGCATTGAACCCGGCCGCGCCATAGCGCAGCGTGTGACGCGGTTCATTCGCGAAACGCTTCTCATAGGTCGATTCGACGGCTTTGGCGAGGCTGGGCAGCGTGATCACCCCAGTCATCCCGCCAAGGGCAAGCATGGTCGAGCTCATCCCAAAACGCTGAGTGATACGCAGAAAGTCCCGGCGCGAAATGCCGGAGAGGTCTCGTTTAGTCATGGTCTCCTCCCAAAGTTGACTAAGCGGTTATGATCTTCAATCTCTATTATTGAGACTTGAAGTTTCAAAAAAGCACCCGTATTGCTACCTGTCAAGAAGTTTCACAGCGAAAATCAGTTCGGGGAGGAGCAGATGTTCGACCATGAAGCCGATGTGATCATCGTGGGTGCCGGATCAGCGGGCTGCGCATTGGCCAATCGGATCAGTGCGGATCCGAAGTTGCGCGTGTTGTTGCTGGAAGCAGGGGGGCGCGATCTGAACCCGTGGATCCATGTCCCGGTCGGATATTTCCGCACCATGGGCGATCCGGCGCTGGACTGGTGCTACATGACCGAACCCGATCCGGGGCTGAACGGTCGCCGCCTGCCCTGGCCACGCGGCAAGGTGCTGGGGGGATCGTCCTCGCTGAACGGGCTCTTGTATGTCCGCGGCCAGCCACAGGATTATGATCGCTGGGCGCAGATGGGCAATCCCGGCTGGGGCTGGGACGACGTGCTGCCCTATTTCCGCCGCGCCGAAGATCAGGAACGCGGCGAAGATGACTTCCACGGCACGGGCGGCCCGCTGACTGTCAGTAATGCCCGCCTGAAGCGCCCGATCTGCGATGCTTGGGTCGAAGCCGCGCAGGCCGCAGGCTATCCGTTCAACCCCGACTATAATGGAGCAACACAAGAAGGGGTCGGGTATTTTCAGCTGACCAGTCGCAATGGGCGCAGGTGCAGTTCAGCCGTGGCCTATCTGAACCCAGTGCGGCAGCGCCCCAATCTGCAGATCATCACGCGCGCGCAGATCACCCGCATCCTGTTTGACGGCAAGCGCGCCATCGGGGTCGAATGGCGCGGCGCGGATAACGCCCAGCACACCGCCCGCGCGCAGGCCCGCGTGATTCTGTCGGCAGGGGCGATAGGCTCGCCACAGATCCTGATGCTCTCCGGGATCGGCCATGCGGACTATCTGCGTCAGCATGGCATCACCCCGCGCGTGGATCTGCCCGGTGTGGGGCGCAATCTGCAGGACCATCTGCAAGCGCGACTGGTGTTCCGGACCAGGAAACCCACGCTGAATGACGAAGTGCGCAACCCCATCGACAAACTGCGCATTGCCCTGCGCTATGCGATCAACCGGACCGGGCCGATGACCATGGCGGCCTCGCTCGCGACAGGCTTCCTGCGCACCTCGCCCGATCTGGAAACGCCCGATATCCAGTTCCATATCCAGCCTTGGTCCGCCGACAGCCCCAGCGAGGGCGTGCACAACTTCTCGGCCTTCACAGTCTCGGTCTGTCAGTTGCGCCCCGAAAGCCGGGGCCATCTGGAACTGGCCAGCCGCGATCCGAACCGCGCGCCGCGCATCCATCCAAACTATCTGGCCACACCCACGGATTGCCGCACCATGGTCGAATCAGTGCGGATTTCACGCAATATTGCGCGCCATGCGCCGCTTAGTGATGAGATTCGCGACGAATACCGCCCCGGCCCGGAAGTGGCCGACAGCGATGACGCGGCAATTCTGAATTGGGTGCGGAATTCAGCGACGACGATCTATCACCCGACCGGCACCTGCAAGATGGGGCCTGCCGATGACCCCAGCGCCGTGGTCGATGCACGGCTTCGCGTGCATGGCATCGAAGGGCTCAGCGTCGCCGATTGCGCGATCATGCCCGAGATCGTGTCAGGCAACACCAATGCCCCCGCGATCATGATCGGCGAGAAGCATAGCGATATGGTGCTGGAAGACCTGAAGCGCGTTCCCGCATAAGGAACGCGCCCCCGGAATAGGGGGCGCATGACGCACTCAATAGCGGTAATGCTCGGGCTTGAACGGCCCCTCGACGGTCACACCGATGTAATCCGCCTGCTCTTTCTTCAACTCGGTCAGTTTCACACCGATCCGGCCCAGATGCAGCCGGGCGACTTTTTCATCCAGATGCTTGGGCAGCAGATAGACGCCGGGCTGATACTCATCGCCCTTGGTCCACAGCTCGATCTGCGCCAGCACCTGATTGGTGAAGCTTGCCGACATCACGAAAGACGGATGGCCCGTCGCATTGCCAAGGTTCAGCAAGCGACCTTGGGACAAAAGGATCATGCGATTGCCCGAGGGCATCTCGA
>SKSL01000193.1 GCA_007123015.1 Natronohydrobacter sp.
CCGAATTCCTTGGCGCGGTGCATCAGATGGAACACTTCCGCCGAGCGCAGCATCGCCTTGGTCGGGATGCAGCCCCAGTTCAGGCAGATGCCGCCCAGATGCTCGCGCTCGATGATGGCCACGGATTTGCCAAGTTGCGCGGCCCGGATGGCAGCGACATAGCCGCCCGGACCGGCCCCGATGACGATCACATCATAAGTCTTGGCAGCCATGCGGAACCCTCCCTTGCGCGGCGTCTTGAAAACTAGTTTGGCATTAAACTATTTTCCGCCATCTCGCAACGCATGAGGCAGGATCCCGCCATGCGTCTGGCGCATGGCAGTCTGTTCAGGCCGCGTCCTGCAACGAGGCAACAGCCGTTCCATATCCGCCCTGGTCCAGAAAGACCTGTTCGCGCGCTGTCGTCTCGCGCCCAAGGGCTGCGTTGCGATACGGGAAGCGGCCGAATTCGCGGATCACGGCGCGATGTGCGCGGGCATGCAGCAGATTGCTGGCGCCCGTTTCGGGCATGCGCAGCAGGAACATGCGCACTGCGCGGTCCTGGTCCATCTGGCTTTCGGAATGCATCAGCGGCAGATAGAAGAACTGCCTCTGTGGCTCGGGCGTGCGCCGGTCAAAGCCCAGATGGCAGGCGCGCGCTGCAACCTGCCGGGCCAGATCATCCGTGGCGAAAGCCCGACGGTCGCCGCGGAACATGTTGCGCGGAAACTGATCCGTCACGATGATATAGGCCAGCGACCCGCGCGCGCAGGACGCCCAGCGCAACAGCCGCCCATCGCGCGCCTTTTCCCAGAGCGGCTGGAACCGTTCCCGGATCTGCGCATCCAGCGCGTCATCCACCGCATACCATTTCTCTGGTCCGATCTCGTCCACCCAGAAGGAAATGACCTCATCCACTGTCGACATTGCGTCACCCAATTGCGATTCTATCTTCAAACCGTGCCAGCGATTCGCAGTTTGCACAAGTTTTTCGCACTTCTCTCGTTCCGAGCGCGCGGAACCATGCCGATCTGCAACGCAATTATCTTTCGTCGTCCTTTTGTTCTGTTTCGTGCGCCTGCTCTGTCAGCTCGGAATAGACCGCCTCGACTGTCGCTGCCGACACCACAGGCGAGACAGCGGCGAATGGCCCGGTCTCGGAGGTCGAGGGCGCCGCGCGCTGCGTCATCCGCCAGAGCGCATAAAGCGCGAGCGTCGCAGTCAGCAGGATAATGAACAGGAAAAAGCCCGAAGGCCCGATCAGGCTCATAAGCCAGCCGATCACAAGTGGCCCGACAATCGCGCCCAGACCATTGACGAAGAGCAGCCCGCCGGAAGCAGCCGCCATCTGGTCGGTTTCCAGATAGTCATTGGTATAGGCCACCAGCAGCGAATAGAGCGGGTTGGAAATCCCCCCGATCATCAGCGCGACCCCCACCAGCGCCAGAAAGCCCAGATCGAACAGCACTGCCAGCGCCCCCGATGCCGTGCCGATCAGCGCTACGATCACCAGCAGCTTGCGCCGGTCCATCCGGTCCGACAGCCAGCCAATCGGATATTGGAAGATCAAGCCGCCGAAATAGATCGCACCTGTGAAAATCGAAATTTCCAAGACGCTCAACCCCGCTTCCGTGCCCCAGACAGCGGTCATCCCGAAGAGTGCCGAGAACACACCCCCCATCAGGAAAATCCCAACCACACCCAGCGGCGACACATCATACAGGTCGCGGATCGACATCGACCGCGTAGTCCCGAAAACGGGTGCCGGACTGACCGACAGCAGGATCGGCGCGAAGGCCAAGGACACCAGCACAGACGGGATGATGAACAACAGGAACCCTGCCGGGTCCGCAAAGTTGATCAGCGCCTGCGCCGAGATGATCCCCAGCATCTGCACGATCATGTAAAGCGACAGCGCCTGGCCGCGGTTCTCGTTGCTGGCCGTATTGTTCAGCCAGCTTTCCGCGGTGACATAGACCCCAGAGAAGCAAAAGCCGATCAGAATGCGCAGCACTGTCCAGGCCATCCAATCCGGGATTGCGGCATACAGCACCAGCACTGCCGAAATCAGCGACCCCAGTGCCGCAAAGACCCGCACATGGCCCACGCGGCGGATCAGTTCTGGCGCCATGCGCGATCCGAACAGGAAGCCCACGAAATAACCCGACATGACAATGGACATCTGCACAGTCGAGAAGCCCTCGATCGCGCCGCGAATCCCCAGAAGCGTGCCCTGCACCCCATTGCCCACCATCAGGAACAGCATGCCCAGCAGCAACGCCCAGGACGCCGTGAAGACCTTTACCATGTTCTGTCCTTTATCGACGCGATGCGCATTGCATAGCAGCCATATGTTTTGAGATTGTTGCGAGAGCGACAGTTCAGCCGGGGTTTTCCGGCAGAAGAAGCGAAGAATCCCCGTAAGAGAAGAAGCGATAGCCTTCAGCAATCGCATGCGCATAGATCGCCTTGATCCGCTCTTGCCCCATCAGGGCGGAAACCAGCATCATCAGCGTCGATTTCGGCAGATGGAAATTGGTCATCAGACCATCGGCCAGCTGGAATTCAAAGCCCGGTGTGATGAAAATATCGGTCTTGCCGGTCCAGTCGCTTATCTGGCCCGGTGCGGTCGCTGCCGTCTCGATCAGCCGCAGCGCAGTCGTACCCACCGGGATGATGCGCCCGCCCCGCGCCTTGGTCGCTGTGATCTGGGCGGCAGCCTCTGGCGTCACCTGCCCCCATTCTGCATGCATCTTGTGATCGCGCACATCAGCGACCTTCACTGGCAGAAACGTGCCCGCCCCCACATGCAGCGTGACTTCGGCAAAACCCACCCCGCGCGCTTTCAACGCGGCGATCAGCGCATCGTCAAAATGCAGCGAGGCCGTGGGCGCCGCCACCGCCCCGGCATCGCGGGCGAAAACAGTCTGATAGTCCTGCCGATCCTGCGCATCCGCCGCGCGCCGCCCTGCGATATAAGGCGGCAGCGGCATCTGCCCTGCCTGATCAAGCGCAGCATCGAATGCGGCCCCGGTCAGGTTGAACGCCAGCCGAACATCCTCGGCCCCGCGCGCGATGAAACGCGCGTGAAGCGCATCCGTGAAGGTGATCACGTCACCTTCCGCCAGCTTGCGCAAGGGTTTCG
>SKSL01000061.1 GCA_007123015.1 Natronohydrobacter sp.
AACCCGGATGAAGTCGTGGCCATGGGCGCGGCGATTCAGGCGGGTGTGCTGCAGGGTGACGTGAAAGACGTTGTTCTGCTGGATGTCACACCGCTTTCGCTTGGGATTGAAACACTGGGCGGTGTCTTCACCCGCCTGATCGACCGCAACACGACCATTCCGACCAAGAAAAGTCAGGTCTTCTCGACCGCCGAAGACAACCAGAATGCGGTCACGATCCGCGTCTTCCAGGGCGAGCGCGAGATGGCCGCGGACAACAAGCTGCTGGGCCAGTTCAATCTGGAAGAAATCCCGCCCGCCCCGCGCGGCATGCCGAAGATCGAAGTGACTTTCGACATTGACGCGAACGGGATCGTCAGCGTTTCGGCAACCGACAAGGGTACGGGCAAGGAGCAGAAGATCACGATCCAGGCCTCGGGTGGTCTGTCGGATGAGGATATCGAACAGATGGTGCGCGACGCCGAGGCCAATGCCGAAGCCGACAAGAAGCGCCGCGAACTGGTTGAAGCCCGGAATGAAGGCGAAAGTCTGGTGCATTCGACCGAGAAAGCGGTCGAAGAGCACAAGGACAAGGTCGATCCGACAACTGTCGAAGCAATCGAGCTTGCGGTCGCGGCCCTCAAGGATACGCTTGAAGGTGAAGATGTCGGCAAGATCAAATCCGGTATCCAGAATGTGCGCGATGCGTCGATGAAACTGGGCGAGGCGATCTATAAGGCAACTGCCGAGGCTGCTGAGGCTGGTGAGTCCGCCGAGGATGAGCCGCGCAACGTGGATGACGATATTGTCGATGCCGATTTCGAGGATCTTGGCGAAGACAAGCGTCGGTAATCGCGGATTTCCGTAGATTGGACCCGGCCTGATCAGATCAGGCCGGGTGCCGCATGAGGAAGGTGTCGTCATGGCAAAACGCGATTACTACGAAACCCTTGGTGTCAGTCGCAGCGCGTCTGCCGAAGAGCTGAAGAAAGCGTATCGCAAGAAGGCGAAAGAGCTGCACCCGGATCGGAATGCAGATAATCCCGATGCCGAGGCGCGATTCAAGGAAGTCAATGAAGCCTATGACGCGCTGAAGGACCCTGAAAAGAAAGCGGCGTATGACCGCTTCGGCCACGCCGCCTTCGAGGGTGGCACGGGCGCGTCTGCGGGTCAGGGCGGTGGATTTGGCCGAAATCAGGATTTTGCCAGCGCGTTTTCCGATGTCTTCGAGGATCTTTTCGGTGACTTCGTCGGCAGCGGTCGCGGTGGATCACGTTCGCGCGCGACGCGCGGGTCGGACCTGCGCTACAATATGCGGATCACGCTGGAAGAAGCCTATGCTGGCGTCAAGAAAACGATCCGCGTCCCGCGCCTGTCGGAATGTGACTCCTGTAACGGAACAGGGGCTGAGGGCGGGGCAGAGCCTGTCGTCTGTCCGACCTGCTCCGGCATGGGCAAAGTTCGCGCGCAGCAAGGATTCTTCACAGTCGAGCGGACATGCCCGACTTGCGGCGGATCAGGGCAGATTGTGAAGAACCCCTGCCGCGTTTGCATGGGGTCAGGTCGTGTCGAAAAAGAAGCCAGTTTGTCTGTCAGCATTCCGCCGGGGGTCGAGACCGGAACCCGGATTCGCCTGTCCGGTGAGGGCGAGGCCGGTCTGCGCAGTGGTCCCGCAGGGGATTTGTATATCTTCGTCAATGTGGCCGAGCACCCCATCTTCAAGCGGGATGACCTAACACTGTATTGCCGTGTGCCGGTCAGTGTGACGCGCGCAGCCTTGGGCGGCGAGGTCGAAGTCCCGACCATCGACGGTGGGCGGTCGCGGGTCAAAATCCCTGCGGGCAGCCAATCCGGGCGGCAGATGCGCTTGCGCGGCAAGGGCATGCCGATGCTGCGCGGGGGCGGGCAGGGCGATATGGTGCTGGAAGTCGCAGTCGAGACGCCGGTCAATCTGACCGCGCGGCAGCGCGAATTGCTTGAGGAATTCGAGGCCCTGAGCGCCGAGAACAATCCCGAAAGCTCGGGTTTCTTCGACAAGGTCAAGGGGTTCTGGGACGGAATGAAAGGCTGATCAAATCTGGCAGGCGCGCGCCACTCGGTTCTCGATCACTGTGCGTTCGCGCATAAGTTGTTGAATTTGCGCCGATTGCTGTCGCGCCAGACCTTGCTCAATCGTTGAACAAGCGACTTGTTCCCCACGGGTCAGGACGCAATGATAGGTCTGATAGCTGCGCGATGCCAGAGTTGCAGTGAACCCCATCGCGCCCGACGCGCGCGCGGCATCTATCCGTGAATCATGTACCCGCAACGCATGGCTTGCAGATTCGCAGGAGTGCTGCGCGCGGCTGGGAAAAAAAACAGAGCAGCCAGAAAGTGCAAGGCTGCCGATCAGAAGTAAAAACGTACGCATCGCAAACTCCGTTCAAATCTACTGATTTTCGGCAAATTTTGCCCTGATCCGGGTGCACCCGGCGCAAGAGTGGCTTGCGCCGGGTCGTTCACAACACTTCTGGCCTGACGATCTCTGATGTCAGCGAATTACCCGTTCTCTGACCCGTGATCGATTCAGAAGTCGAACTTTCAGGATCTTAGTGCCCTTTGCGGCAGGGTGCAGGACGCATCACATAGTGGCCGGGGCGCACGAGATGCTTTTTTTCTTCGTAAATCGCCGGGTAGTGCATGCGATAGACCTGCTCGACACCTTTGCCGTTCCGGTATTCAAGCTTGGTTTTTGCAGCTTTCACCATGTGCTTCGTGACGCGATATTCGGGTGCCACATAGACTTTATCAAAACACTCGACCACATGACCTTTCCATGCAGCCGCCGGTGTCGCGAAGAAGGGGGCCATTGCCAAAGCAAG
This sequence comes from Natronohydrobacter sp., assembly GCA_007123015.1. Classification (GTDB taxonomy): domain Bacteria; phylum Pseudomonadota; class Alphaproteobacteria; order Rhodobacterales; family Rhodobacteraceae; genus Roseinatronobacter. The sequence continues at coordinate 2,841 of SKSL01000061.1, forward strand.
TGCCGGGAGCGCGATTTTCTTCATTGTAGTCCTCCAAGAGATAACGTTGGTTTATATGTTTTTGTTTTGACTGCACGAAATGCCCCGACTAAGTGCGCGGAATCCTGCTGGTACACAAAGAAATGCCACACTTGTGATGATGCTAGCATTACAGATTTTGTCTGGCAACATTGCTTTCGAGAAAAAGTCAAAGTTAAGGCATTGTTTTGATTCGCTGAGTTATAGTTCCGAAATGGAAAACAATCACGCCCATTTCGCTGATTCGCGCGGTCGCTTTGTCGCCGCAGGGTCCATCACTCGCCTTGATATCTTGTCGCCACGGCGATCCGACATGGCAGACCCGCCTTATCTGATGCACAAGCATCTGCAGAATGACGCGCTTGAGCATCTGACTGACGAGGGCTTACTGGCCTTCTTGTTGGCGTTCGGGGCGGTATCCCCCGATCAGACTGGCTCCGCCCGCCAGTTGCTGCAGGCCTTTGGTGATTTGGGGGCTATCGTCTCATCACGCACAGCTGTGCTGCGTGACAAAGGCGGGCTGACAGAAACGCAGATCTTCTGTCTCAAGCTCTTTGCGCTTTCTGCCCAGCGTCTTGCCCGTGCCAAGCTGCAGAAAGCGCCGATTATGTCGGGATCGCGGGCCTTGCTCGACTATTGCCATGCAGCCTTGGGGCATTGCAGGTCGGAACAGTTCCGGGTGCTTTTCCTCGACCGCAAGAACCGTCTGATCGCAGATGAGGTTCTGGGCCATGGCACGATCGACCATGTTCCAGTCTATCCGCGTGACATTATCCGGCGATGTCTGGAACTGGATGCTTCTGCACTGATCCTGGTCCACAATCATCCCTCGGGTGATCCTACACCTTCGGAAGCGGATATTTCCATGACGCAGGTCATCCAGCTTGCGGCAGATGCGCTCTCGATTACGCTGCATGATCATGTGATCATCGGAAAATCCAGCGAGGTCAGCCTTCGCGCAGAAGGCTTGATCAAGGTATGAGGCTTCAGTCGTTCAGGTTCAGGATGATGGGCGCAGTCTCTCGCTGCATCTGGGCATGGTGTGGTACCATCACAGGCAAGGCCATGATGCTGATGCCCGGCTCAGAGGGGCAGGCAGGTGTTGCGAAGCCTACTTCCTTGACCTCGCTCCGTATGCCAGCCCCAGTGTGCAGCACATAGGCGCTCAGCTCTTGCGCACATTGTGCAGCCTGGAACTGCAATTCCAGTTCCAGCCGGCTGGTCTGCGCCAGTTCGGCCGGGACCGAGTAAATTTCCGCCAGCATCGGTTCTTGACCGCGCTGCTCGCCGAGTGAAATCAGAAAGGCCTCTTCGATCTCTGGATCGAAGGGGCGCAGGGCGTGAAGATGACCTTCCTCTCCGAATGCGGCCCCGCGATGATAGGCGTGCAAGCCAAAGCGCGCCTCTCCGGTCCATTGCAGAACCAGCCGATAATGCGCGTCTGCCTCTGGCACGGTCACGGTCGCCTGCAAGAACTCTGTCTCGCCAAGGAAGACATCAATGCGCGCAGTCTCGGCGAGGGCTGGCAGATATGCTGAATATGTGCCGGTATCGCTGGTATAGGCGCTGTAGGCCAAATCCGCGTGACTGATGACAAGCCGCTCATGCGGATGGCAGGGTGCTGTCACAGTAAATTCGATCAATGCGTCAAAGGTGTCTTGTGCAGTCAGTTGCGGGGTGCAATCTGTCGCCTGTAGCGGCCCTGCGGAAGAGGTTGCGCTCGCCTCGGGAAGGGCGCTCTGTACAGCGAAGTCATCCAACGCAGGCGTTGCGTCCGGAAGCACGGCAGGATCAGACAAGGACAGGAAGCTGGTTTCATCGATTTCGAGCCTGTCATCAGCCGCTATCCGCGGCGCTGTCGTCCCCGCAGGCATGAAACCGGCACTCATGACGTTTCGCGCGTCCGATGGCACAGCCAGATGGGCCGATTCGCTGGCCTGACGCCCTTCGAGCAGATATTGCGCCCCGAGAATTGAGGCCGTGATCCCGGCCACGACGATTGCGGCACCTCGAATGATCGTCTGCTTTTCCATGATCACATCCACTAATCGTTGTCTGCAATCCTGATGCTGCAAGAATCGGGCGCGTTTAGGGCATGACCATGTCAATGATCAGAAAATCGAAACAAGTGTGGTCTTTTGTTCTGATTAAAGCACTTTTCCATGACAATGCTTGAATTTTTTGCCCGATCCGCAGGGGCAGGGATCGTTCCGCCCGGGATTGCCCCAAGTGCTGGGGTCAGTTTCGTCAAACCCTTCGACCAACGGTTCCGGCGCGACGCCCTGGTTCGCTTCGGCCACAGCAAGGCTTTGCTGCTGCAAGGCGACCTGACGCAGCATTTCGCGTTGTTCCTCTTCGCTCATCGGGCGGATGCGTGCCAGATAGCGCGTCACGTCTTCGCGCAGTGAATTGAGCATCTTCTCGAAGAGCAGAAAGCCTTCGGTCTTGTATTCATTAAGCGGATCGCGCTGCGCATAGCCGCGAAACCGAACGGCCGAGCGCAGATGATCAAGCGTCAGCAGGTGCTCGCGCCATTTCCGGTCGATGGTTTCCAGCAGGATTTGTTTTTCCAGATTGCGCAGCGTCGCCTCGCCGAACTGTTCCAGCTTCTCGGCCATCAGCGCATCAGAGGCCGCGATCAGACGCTCGCGCACCACCTCCTGATCAACGCCATCTTCCTCGCCCCAGTCTTCCGCTGGGATGTCAAAACCCAGATTCTCGCGCACCTGAACGCGCAACCCTTCCATATCCCATTGCTCGGCATAGGATTTCGCGGGCATATGCGTGTCGACCAGATCATCGACAACCTGATGGCGCATGTCGTCGATGATTTCGGACAGATCATCGGCTTCCATGATTTCCAGCCGCTGATCGAAGATCACCCGGCGTTGGTCATTCATTACATTGTCGTATTTCAGTAATTCCTTGCGGATATCGAAATTGCGCGCCTCGACCTTGGCCTGTGCCTTTTCCAGCGACTTGTTCACCCAAGGATGCACAATCGCTTCACCCTCTTGCATGCCCAGCGTCGACAGCACCTTTTCCAGCCGTTCCGACCCGAAAATGCGCATCAGGTCATCTTCCAGGCTCAGGAAAAACACGGACCGCCCCGGATCGCCCTGCCGCCCGGAGCGCCCGCGCAACTGGTTGTCGATCCGGCGGCTTTCATGGCGTTCCGTGGCCAGAACGAACAGCCCGCCGGCCTCTTTGACCTTGGCCTTTTCCTCGGCGACTTCGGCTTCAATCCGCGCGCGGGTTTCGGCAGGGTCAGCATTCGGATCCGCGGCCAGTGCCTGCAAGACCCGCATTTCGACATTGCCGCCCAGTTGAATATCGGTCCCGCGCCCGGCCATGTTGGTGGCGATGGTCACGGCCCCCAGACGGCCCGCATCTGCGACGATCTGCGCTTCCTGCTCATGCTGGCGGGCATTGAGCACATTATGCGGGATATTCGCGGATTTCAGCAGCGCCGAGAGTTCTTCCGATTTCTCGATCGAGGTGGTGCCGACAAGGATCGGCTGACCCTTGCCATGGGCTTCGCGGATCTCTTCAAGAACGCCGTCCAGCTTCTCGCCAGAGGTGCGATAGACCTGATCATGCTCGTCGAGCCGCGCAATCGGCAGGTTGGTGGGGATTTCGACCACACCGATATCATAGATTTCGCGGAATTCAGTGGCCTCGGTCGAGGCCGTGCCGGTCATGCCCGCAAGCTTCTTGTAACGGCGGAAATAGTTCTGGAACGTGACCGAGGCATAGGTCACATTCTCGGGCTTAATCGCCACGCCTTCTTTCGCCTCGATCGCCTGATGCAGCCCTTCATTCAGGCGCCGCCCGACCATCATCCGGCCCGTGAATTCGTCGATCAGCACCACTTCCCCATCGCGCACAATGTAATTCTGGTCCTTCTGGAACAGTTTATGCGCGCGCAGGCCCTGATTGACATGGTGCACCAGCGATGTGGATTCGGGATCATAGAGCGCCTGCCCGTCGGGCAACAGGCCAGCTTCGCGCAGCTGTTCTTCAATGAATTCGTTGCCCTCATCACTCAGCGTGGCGTTGCGGATCTTTTCGTCGATCACATAATGCTCTGGCCGCAGTGACGGGATAAGCGCATCGACCTTGGTGTACAGATCCGAGCGGTCCTGCGACGGGCCAGAGATGATCAGGGGCGTGCGCGCCTCGTCGATCAGGATCGAGTCCACCTCGTCCACGATGGCGAAGAAATGGCCGCGCTGGTTCATGTCTTCGGCGCGCATGCACATATTGTCGCGCAGATAGTCAAAACCCAGCTCGTTATTGGTGGCATAGGTCACATCGGCGGCATAGGCCTCTCGCTTCTCGGGTGTGGGTTGCTGGGAATAGACCACCCCGCAGCGCATGCCCAGCTTTGCGAAAACCTTGCCCATCCAGGCCGAGTCGCGCTGCGCCAGATAGTCATTGACAGTCACGATATGCACGCCTTCCCCCGCAAGCGCGTTCAGATAGGCGGGCAGCGTGGCCACAAGCGTCTTGCCCTCGCCTGTCTTCATCTCGGCGATATTGCCGCGATGCAGGAAGATCCCGCCGATCAGCTGCACGTCAAAGGCGCGCAGACCCAGCGCCCGGCGCGCGCCTTCGCGGCAATTGGCGAAAGCTTCAGGTAGCACAGCATCCAGGTTTTCACCATTCGCCACCCGCGTTTTCAGCTCTTCGGTCTTGGCGATCAGGGCGTCATCGGACATCGCCTCGAATTCGGGTTCGAGCGCATTGATCTTTGCCACGAGCGGGCGGACCGATTTGACCAGACGGTCATTCGCTGTCCCAAAAACCTTTTTCGTGATCGTTCCAAGACCCAGCATGCACGTTCCACCTTTATTCTGATGCGCGGCCTTGATGTTGCCGCTAACCAATTCGTCATGGTTCTGGGGGGTTGCTGGGCTTGTCGCCGCGCACTGGCTTCCATAGAAGGGCAGGTGAACCGCACGACCCCGAGCAGGCCAGAACTGTCAGCGATGTAATGGTCGGCCCCAAAAGTGTCAACGATGCGCGCCCGCCGCGCAAGTCAGGAGTTGGAAATATGCCAGGTTTTTCGCGCGCCACGGTTGCCTTTGTCGCAGCTTTCGCGATCTCGTCCCCGGTTGTCGCGCAGGAAGATGTGAACCGCGATACTGTGCTTGCGACAGTGAACGGGACCGAAATCACTGTTGGTCATCTTCTGATCGCGCGCGACACACTGCCCGATCAATTCCGCGCAATGCCTGCCGATGCCCTGTTCACGCCGCTGATGGAGCAGTTGATCGAGCAGACGGCGATCATGCATCAGACCGAAGGCACGCTGACGGCTGTGGAACAGCTTGCGCTTGAAAATGAACAGCGCACTTTCATCGCCAATGCCGCGCTGACCCGCGCGGCCGAAGCCGCCCTGACCGAAGAGAATATCGACGCGGCCTACACGGCCTTTGTCACCGAATTCGATGGCCGCGAGCCAACGCCGGAATTCAATGCCTCGCATATCATCGTACAGACCGAAGAAGAGGCGCAGGCTCTGCGTGATCAGCTTGATGCGGGGGCGGATTTCGCCGAACTGGCGCGCGAGCATTCGATGGATGGGGCCGCAGCCGGTGGTGGCTCATTGGGTTGGTTCGGTCTGGGCGCGATGATCCCGGAATTTGAACAAGCTGTGCAGACACTGGAGGTCGGTGAATATCTCGGGCCGCTCCAGACCCAGTTCGGCTGGCATCTGGTGCTGCTGAACGACACGCGTATGTCCTCGGCCCCGCCGCTGGAAGAGGTGCGCGAGGCGCTTGAGCAGACCCTTCAGCGCGAAGCCGCGCAGGATGAACTGACCCGCGCCACGGAAGCAGCGATGATCGAGCGCGCCTATGAAGCCTTTGATCCAGAGACGCTGATGCAGACAGAGCTTCTGGACGACTGATCAGCGCCAGTATAGGACAAGACCAGCCCGCAGGGGCTGGTCGTCCGATATGGAGCATGCGCATGGGCAAGGCAAAAAAGCTCAGGAAGAAGATCAAGAAGCTGAAAGCGCAAATCAAGGGGCCTGAGAGCGGCGCTGTCGTGTCGCCACTTGCCCCGGCCGCATTCCCGGAGCTGCCTGTGATCAAGGGCGCGCGCTTTGCGACAGCGCAAGCCGGGGTGCGTTACAAGGGCCGGTCTGATGTCATGCTGGCCCAGCTTGCGCCCGGCACGGTTCTGGCCGGGACATTCACCCGCTCGGCCACGCGCGCGGCTTCTGTGCTCGATGCGCAGGCCAAGATTGGGCAGCATAGCGAAGCGGGTGCAGCGATTCTGGTCAATTCCGGCAATGCCAATGCCTTCACCGGCGCGCGCGGCGGGCTGAGTGTGGCTGCAATCTGCGAAGGTGTTGCCCAACAGACCGGGCTTCCAGCGGGACGGGTGTTCACGGCCTCGACCGGGGTGATCGGCGAAGCGCTGCCGCATGAGAAGATCACTGCCAAGCTGGCCGAACTGGCAGAAGGGCTGTCTGAAACGGCGCTGGCTCAGGCCGCCCGCGCGATCATGACCACGGACACGTTCCCCAAGGGCGCGAGCGCCGAGATCGAGATCGGCGGCCAGCCTGTCCGGATTGCCGGGATCGCCAAGGGGTCGGGCATGATTGCGCCGGATATGGCGACGATGCTGGTCTATATTTTCACCGATGCCAGTATCACACGCCCAGTGCTGCAACAGAGCGTTTCGCAGCAGACCGAAAGCAGCTTCAACTGCATCACTGTGGATAGCGATACCTCGACGTCTGACATGCTGCTGGTCGCGGCCACAGGGCAGAGCGGGGCCGCAGCGATCACGGATGCAGCCAGCGCCGAGGCGCAGAGTTTTGCCAAGGCTTTGGGCCGCGTGATGCTGGATCTGGCGCATCAGGTGGTGCGCGATGGCGAAGGGGCCACGAAATTCATCGAAGTTTCGGTCACAGGTGCGCGCTCGGACGCGGATGCCCGCAAGATTGCCTTCGCCATTGCCAATTCGCCCCTCGTCAAGACCGCTGTGGCGGGCGAGGATCCGAATTGGGGCCGTGTCGTGATGGCCGTCGGCAAATCCGGGGCCGAGGCTGACTGCGACCGCCTGTCAATCCGCTTCGGGCCGCATCTGGTGGCGCTGGATGGACAGGTTGCGCCCAGCTATGAAGAAAAGATCGGGGCGGCTTACATGAAAGGCGAAAATCTGTTGATCGGCGTGGATTTGCGACTTGGGCATGGGGTCGCCACTGTCTGGACTTGCGATCTGACGAATCGCTACATCGCCATCAATGCGGATTACCGTTCGTGAAACTGGTTCTGGTCGCGGCGGTCGCGCTGGTCGATATGGATGGCCGCGTGCTCCTGGCACAACGGCCCGAAGGCAAGTCCATGGCCGGGCTTTGGGAATTTCCCGGTGGCAAAGTCGAGAGCGGCGAGACGCCGGAAGCCGCGCTGATCCGCGAATTGCAGGAAGAGCTTGGCATTGACACCTGGGCGAGTTGCCTGGCCCCGCTGAGTTTTGCGAGCCATTCTTATGAGAATTTCCATTTGCTGATGCCGCTCTTTGTTTGCCGGAAATGGCAGGGCCAGCCGCAAAGCCGCGAAGGGCAGGCGCTGAAATGGGTCCGACCCGACAAGCTTCGCGACTATCCGATGCCTGCGGCGGATCTGCCGCTGATCCCGGTGCTGCGCGACTGGCTATAGAGCGTATCGCGTTCATTCGCATTCACGCGATACGCTCTGTAAAACGCGGCGCGGTGGCTGTGGTGCAGAATACAGGCGCAGGGCTTTGCGATCAGCATGCATCCAGATTGTGCATCTCAGTGGCTTTCAACCCGCGCATGTGGAAAAAATTTACTTTTATGCACTATCAGGTTGCACATTAACAAATCTTAAGCATCTTTGACGTGAAGCTGGTCATGTCGGCTTCGTGTACCCATGGGCCGGATATCCAGTCTCATCTTCGGTCCAATCTCCAGATGGCTTACGGTTCTCCACCGTTCGCTGGTTTGTTGCGCCCTGACCATTGTGTGGTCAGGGCGTTTTCACGTCGCAATGCCTTAAGCCCGCGTTCAGGTCCGCTGGATAGCAGCTGCGTGTTGTGGCGTCCGGATCGGACCGGGAAGTTTCGTGATCATGTCATGACGTGGTGATCAGCGCGACGCGTCAATCGAGTTCGCGGGCCTCGTCCACCAGCATGATCGGAATCCCGCTGCGGATCGGGAAGGCCAGATGCGCAGCGCGCGAAATCAATTCCTGCCTGTGCGAATCGTAGCTCAGCACGCCGTAGGTGACAGGGCAGACAAGGGCCTCCAGCATCTTGCGGTCAAACAGGCGCTGGGGGCCGTCAGTATCGGTCATTGCAGCATCTCATCCGTGCCCCCGCCGCGCAGTGAGAACTCCATCAGCATGACCAGCGTTTCTCGCCGCGTTTGCAAGGATGGCGCTTCGAGCAGGGCTTGCTTGTCATCCGGTTCAAACGGGCAGAGCATGGACAGGGAATTGATCAGCAACTCGTCTTCTGCCTCTGTCAGGCTGTCCCAATCGGTCGACAGTTGGTGCCGTCCGAAAAACCGCTTGAGCAGGTCAAAGAAGGCGTCGCGTTTCAACCCCGGATCGCTTTCTTCCTTGCCGCCATCCTGCGCGAAGCTGCTCCAGTCCACTTCCGTGCGACGGTAGGGCGT
>SKSL01000031.1 GCA_007123015.1 Natronohydrobacter sp.
GAAGAGACATTGCGCGAGGCACAGGCCAGCGAGCGAGCACTCAGCCGCGATGAACGGGCAGAGCTTCAGACAGCCTTGCAATGGTTCGGTTTCTATACCATGGCCATTGACGCGGCCTTCGGGCCGGGCACGCGCCGATCCATGAGCGCCTGGCAAGGGGCCAATGATCATGACGTGACAGGCGTGCTGACCACACGCCAGCGCGCACAGCTGCTGGACGCCTACCAGAGCGAGCTTGCCGCGCTGGGCATGCAGAACATGCGCGACGATATGGCCGGGATCAGCATCGACCTGCCAATGGCGATGATCGAGTTCGACCGCCATGAAACACCTTTCGCGCATTACCGCGAAAAGGACGACAGCGGGGTGCAAGTGCTGCTGATCAGCCAGCCCGGCACCAAGGCCACATTATTCGGCATGTATGAAATCATGCAGACGCTGGAAATCGTCCCTCTGGAGGGCGAACGTGAAAGGCGACAGAACTCGTTCCTGCTGACCGGTCAGAATAATGAGCGCCGCTCGCATACTTTCGCGCAGTTCCGCAATGGCGAGGTCAAGGGCTACACGCTGATCTGGACCCCTGACCGTGATGAACAGATGGCGCGCGTGCTGCCGATGATGGAAGCCAGTTTCGCCACATTGCCCGGTGTCCTGCCGGAATCCGCGGGCCAGCCCAGCACTGTGCAGCGCAGCGCCCTGCTGGCGGGTCTGGCCGTGCGCAGGCCCGAATTTTCGCGCTCAGGCTTCTATATCGATGCAACCGGCACTGTGCTGACCCAGGCCGAAGCAGTCGCGCAATGCGAACGGATCACGATTGATGAAGCCTATAATGCCCGTGTCCATGCGATCGACGAAGATCTCGGCCTTGCAGTCCTGAAACCCGAGACGCCGCTGGTACCGCTGGCCTTTGCACAATTCGAGGACCGTGCCGCAGCCCTTGGGGCAGACATCACGATTTCAGGCTTTTCCTTCGAGGATATGATGTCGCGCCCTGTGCTGACTTTCGGACGGATCGAGGATCTGCGCGGATTGGCAGGCGAGGAGGATCGGTTGCGCCTGAGCGCCGATATTCGTCAGGGCGATCTGGGCGGGCCAGTCTTTGGCGCGAATGGTGGAGTGATCGGGCTGCTGGCCGGCGCGCCGCAGGATGGCACACGGCAATTGCCGAGCGATGTGAATTACGCGGTTCCAGCCGCGGCGATCCGGACATTCCTGAATGGAGCGCAGGTCGCGAACGGCACTTTGCGCGAAGATGTGAGCATGCCACCCGAAGTGCTGACCCGCGTTGCGGGGGATCTGACTGTGCTGGTGTCCTGCTGGAACTGACGTGACGCGCCTTGCAAGCAAAGGGGGGCGGGCCTGCGGCCCGCTGCCTTCGGAGAGAGTATTTCACGCAAGAAAATGCGGGCTGGGGAGCTGGGCATTGATCCGTGATGACGCTGAACTGGATTGGTGCGCGCCCAGTGATATCGCTCTGCCTGCAGGTGATCTCATGCGTGGCCGGTGGTCTGGCGGCCAGGCCCTGAGGCGAGCGGCTGGCGTGGCGCGAGAGCCCAGCCTGAATTAAGGCGTCTTGACTGTGGGATTGCGCAAGCGCGGTGTCATTGGTCATAGCGCGCGAAATGCTGCACGAAATTGGCAAGGATGCGTCCGGAAAAGGTGGTGTCCACGCCATCTACCCGGGCGGTCAGGTCATCGGCCTCTTCTGGCCGGAAATAGCCTTTGGCGCGATAGATCCGGATGCGCAGCGCGAAACTGGCGCCATCGGCTTCCGGATGAAACTGGGTTGCATAGACCCGATCGCGGTAGCGCAACATCTGGATCGGGCAGCGCGCCCCTTCAAGAAGATGCGTGGCGCCCTCAGGCAGCGCGTCCAGTGCTTCCTTGTGGCCGACCAGCGCCGTGAAGCTGTCGGGCAAACCTTCGAGCAGCGGATCCGCTGCGCCCTCATGTCGGCGGGTGCAGATGATAGGCCCGACTGGTTCGGAATACTGCGCCTTGCTGACCGGGGCACCCAGATGGCGGCCCACGATCCCGATACCATAACAGCAGCCCAGAAACGGCACGTCTTCGGCCACAATGCGCGGCATCAGCCCGAGGATCTGCGCCTCGATCCGTGCCTCGGCCGGGTCTTTTTCTTCGGGCAGGTCGCTGACACAGCCAGGGCCACCCCCGACAATCACGCCCGAATAGCTGCGCAGATCAAGGCCCACAGGCAGCGCGGTCTGGTCCAGCCGGATGCGCGTGACATCGCCCGACGTCAGACCGGCGCGGCGCAGGATGGCGCTGAATTCTTCGTCAGCGGCCGCATCTTCGGGGCGCAATTGCAGGACCAGGAAGGGTTTCATCGCACCTCGCTCAGCCGCGCCAGAACCGGGGCAGCAGCAGGACCAGCACGGCCAGAACCTCCAGCCGGCCCAGATACATGCCCAGCATCATCATCCATTTCGCGGCCTCGGGGAAGTCATTCACGGCCCCGGTCGCGCCGACTTCCGGCCCGAAAACAGGCCCGACATTGCAGATGGCAGTCCAGGCGGCCGTGATCGCTGTGCGCAATTCGAGCCCGGTCAGGGACAGAAGCACTGTGAGCACCATAAAACTTGCCACGAAAACTGTGAACATCACAATGACCGAAGAGATCACATCGCTTTCGAGCCGTTTGCCCCCAAGTTTCAGCGCGACGACCTCATGCGGGCGGCGCAGGCGCTGCATCTGGGCGCGGATTGCTTCGAACAAGACCAGATAGCGGAAGACCTTGAGCGAGCAGCCGGTCGAGGCTGTGCAGGCACCGATAAAGCCCATCAGGATCACGACCAGCAGCGGGAAATCACCCCATTCGTCCACAGCTTCGCTGCCATAGCCTGTACCAGTGAACAGAGTGACGACATTGAACAGCGTTCCGCGCACCACGTCGAAAGGGGGTGCTGCACTCGTGGCAAGACGATAGGCGATGATCGCGAGTACAGCATAGGCCGACCAGCGCAAAAAGGCGCGCACCTGTACATCGCGCAGCAATGGTGTCCATGACCCGCCCAGCAACTGGATGAACCGGATGAAGGGCAGCCCTGCGAGGATCATGAAGACCACGGCCACATATTCGAGCGGCCCGGCGAATTTCGCGAAAGACAAGTCACTGGTGGAAAACCCCCCTGTGGCGATTGTGGACATGGCGTGGTTGATCGCATCAAAGCCGCTCATGCCAAAAGCCATGTAGGACATAATCGCGGCCAGGGTCAGGCCAATATAGACCTGCAGCAGACCGGCCGAGATATCATAGACCCGAGGCATGACCTTGCCCATGGTGTCGAAAGCTTCGGCCTGAAAATGCTGCATGCCCCCCACGCGAAGCACTGGCAGAAACACCAGCGCCACGATGATGATGCCGAGGCCGCCCAGCCATTGCAGCATGGATCGCCAGAGCAAGACACCCGGCGGCAGGTCATCCAACCCGGTGAAAACTGTGGTGCCTGTCGTGGTCATCCCGGAGAGCGCTTCAAACAGCGCATGTGTCGGACTGGCATGGGGCGCACCGATCATGAAGGGCAGCGCGCCAAGGGCCGGCAAAACCGCCCAGACACTGGCGGTCAGCAAGAAGGATTGCCGCCGCCCCAAACCATCAGCAAGCGCCTGCCGCGTGGCCATCGCGGCTGCACCACCGATCAGGCAGACCACGAAGGACGCGCGGACAAAGGCCTGCCAATTGTCTTGCCCTGCCTGCCAGTCAACTGCCGCCGGTATAAGCATGAGCAAACCCAGAGTCAGGCCCAGAAGGCCGATCAGATGAAAGACAGGGCGCAGGTTCAACATCAGGCGCAGCCTTCGCGCTGTGCAGGCCGCGTGTCAAGCGTCGAGCGTGACGCACTTGCAACCGGCCTGCAGGCTTATGACATCTGTTGCACGGCAAAGCGCCGTTCCAGGGGACATGACTGTTGCGGCGGCAGCGGCAGTGCCGGCAACGAGCGCATCACGCGCAGAGCGGCCTTGCGCCAGAGCCAAGGTAAAGGCCCCAGTGAAACTGTCGCCTGCGCCGATCTTGCTTGCGACCGGGACTTGCGGCGGGATGCAGTGGAAACGACCCTCTGGCGCGGCCAGGACATTCCCCTTCGCCCCGCAGGCGATGGCCACCAGATCCGCCACACCCCGCGCGCGCAGGTTTTCAGCATATCGGGCGCTCTCTGTTGGGGTGCGCAGCGCCGTGCCAGCCTGCGTTTCGGCTTCGGCCTGATCCAGCCGCAGAGCGCGCAGGCCCAGATCAGATGTTGCCAGTACGTTTTGCAAAGCGGTGCCCGAGATATCGACAACAAGCCGTTGCGCGCCGATCTCTGCCGACAGCCGCTGCGGAAACTGCGCCTCCAGCCCGGGTGGTTGGCTGCCCGAGAGAACGACCAGATCTGAAGGCTGCGCAGCGATATGAGCGCGTGCTGACTGGCCTGTCATTTCATCCCAGTGCGGACCCGGGAGTTGCAGCCGGTATTGTTGGCTTTCACGATCCATGATGGCCCAATTCTGGCGCGTTTCACCCGGGCAGTCAAAAACGGAAACCTGCAGGCCCTGCGCCTGCAACAAGCCCAGGTGTTCTACCCCGGCTGCGCCACCCAGCGCCACCCATGCTGAAACAGCACCGCCAAGTTCATGGATCACCCGGGCCACATTGACACCGCCACCACCTGGCTCTTTGGCTGTTTGCTCGAGGCGCAGTTTCGGTCCGGGTACCATAAGTGATATGCGCGCGGACAGGTCCAGCGCGGGGTTCAAGGTCACCGTGAGTATAGGCGCGTTCATGACTTCAGACTAAACGCATCTTGGTCGTCATGGAAGGCTCGCGCTTGATCAGGTCGCGGTTTGTAGGGTGCGTGCTCAGCACGCACCCTACCGATCTCAGCCAACGTGGAAAAGCGATGCGAACAGCCGAGGGTCGAGGCTAGCCGCTTCGAAACTTGCCCCCTGCGTGAGCACACTGACAGCATCGTGACTGTGCAGACTCTCCTGATGGCTCGCCACTACGCGAAAATCCCCGATCCGAGAATCGCGCTGCAACTGCTCGCAGAAGCTGCGTGCAGCATCCTCGACAAAAATCGGGTTGGCCGCGTTCAATTCTGCGAAAGCCTGCTCATCCTCGCGCTTGACCATCACCTGCGTCTCGGTCGGGACCGCCGCGCGGCACAGCTCGATAATATCCTCGAACCAGAGCTTTTCGCCCTCAAGCACTTCAACCGAAATCCGCGCAACCGAACGCTGCGAATGTGGCGTCGCCAGTTGCCCTCGCATTGCCCGCGCATGCTCGCTCAGTTCCAGCGAACAGGGGCAGGTCGAGGAATAGACGTAATCCAGATGCAGGAACATCTGGCGCACAGCGCCCTGATCAACCAGTTCCATGGCAATATCGTAATACTGATAGCCCGACAGCCCCGACCGCAGCGACTCGACTTTCATCGGGAAGCTGAAGCGCATCATGATGCGCGCATCAAAACTCTCCAGATCGGCCTTGTAATCGTCAAGCGCGGCCCGGATCACATCGGCGCTGAACGTGCGTTCAGAATGCACATAAAAGCTGCGCATGATGCGGCTCATATTGATGCCCTTCTTCTCAGCCTCGAGGCTGACGGACCCTGTCACGGATGTCTCCAGTGTCAGATCACCATTGTCGCGCGTGCGATAGCGGATCGGCAGCCGGAAATTTGAGATCCCCACATGCTGGATCGGCGCCTTCGCCCCCTTGATCAGGCTCGATGGGCCATTCTGCAGATCCGGCAGGCCCGCCTTGTACGCCGTATCGACCGCGAAATCAGTCGGATAGTCGCGGTTCAAGATCGGGTAGCCCGCCGCAGGCAGCAAGCCGGTCACTGCGGATTCAAGATCGGCCTTCTCGGCCTCCGGCGCCGTGTCCGAGAAGCGGCGCAGCAGATCAAGTGCGGCTTCCGCCTGTTCACGGCTGGGCACCGTGTCAAACCCTGGGGCATGCAAATTCATCGTGGGATTTCCTTCCTGTCTGCCCTCTAGAGATAGGCAGTGGTTTTTGCTTTTCCAACAATGATACGCACGGCGAAGGCGATCAGATCACCTCTAGTCCTGCGCGGAAATCCGAAATCAAATCCGCCACATCTTCCAGCCCGATTGACAGACGGATCAACCCCGGCGTTATCCCGAGCGCGGCTTTCTGATCGTCGGGCAAGCGCTGGTGCGTGGTCGTCGCCGGATGCGTCGCAATTGTGCGCGCATCCCCCAGATTGTTCGAAATCACAGCAACTTTAAGTGTATTCAGCAGCTTGAAAGCCGCTTCTTTTCCGCCCGCAACCTCCAGGGCCATCACAGTTCCGAACCCGTCCATCTGTGCTTTGGCAATCACATGTTGCGGATGATCGGCCAGTCCGGGATAGATCACGCGCGCCAGACGCGGATCGCCCTGCAAGGCTTCCGCCAGCGTCTGCGCCGTGGCCGCTTGCGCGCGTACCCGCAGGTCGATCGTGGTCAGGCCATTCAGCATGACCCAGGCATTGAAGGGCGAAAGCGCACCGCCAGTGTGCTTCATATAGGGCTCGATTGTCTTGCGGATAAACGCACGCGTACCGCAGATGACACCACCCAGGGCACGCCCCTGCCCGTCAATATGTTTGGTCGCCGAATAAATGACGACATCAGCGCCCAGCTCGACAGCACGGCTGAACACGGGCGTGGTAAAGACATTATCCACCACGACCATGGCCCCCGCCGCATGCGCGATCTCGGCCACTGATTTCAGGTCGATCACTTCCAGCATCGGGTTCGAGATCGACTCGAGGAACACGGCCTTGGTGCCCGGTCGCACCGCCGCGCGCCATTGTTCAAGATCGGTGCCATCGACAAAAGTGACCTCGACCCCGTAGCGTGTCAGAATCTCTTCAAGGATATAGAGGCACGAGCCAAACAAGGCGCGGGCCGACACCACATGATCACCCGCCCGCAGCATCGCAGTCAGCGCGCCCGAGACTGCCGCCATCCCAGAGGCCGTGGCAAAGGCGTCCTCGGTGCCTTCCAGCGCGGCAATGCGTTCCTCGAAGACCGCCACAGTCGGGTTGCCATAGCGGGCATAGATAAACTCATCCGCGCCGCTTTCCAGAAACCGCGCTTCCGCCGCCTCGGCGCTTGGGTAGACGAAACCTTGCGTCAGATAGATGGCTTCGGCAACCTCGCCATACTGGCTGCGCCGCGCGCCGTGATGCACGAGCTTCGTGCGCTTGCCCCAATCCTGTGTCATTCCGAGCGACCCTTCCCGACCAAAAGAAAACCCCCGGACCAAGTCAAAGGCCGGGGGCTGCGCCCTGACCTCTTTAGCGGCTTGTTTAACGTGGCCCGCAATCCGGTAACAAAGCGCCACGGGCCTGCGGCCACTTTGTTGCGCTAAGGGGTTTTCCCCAGAGCGTCAAGCCACCCCAGCGCAGGCCCAAAAGACAAAGACCGATGCCACAGCATCGGCCAGCACCCATGTGGGGTATCGGTGATACCCTGAACGCGCGCTCTTTACGCCACATTCTCCAGCGCCACCTGTGGCTGCACGCCCAGCGCATGACACACATCGCGGGTCAGATGCGGGCTGTTGAGCGTGTAGAAATGCAGATCCTCGACACCTTCGCGCACCAGCGTATCACACAACTCAGTGCAAAGCGCCGTCGCCAGCAGATCAGCCCGATCATCCCGCGTGGCCTTCTCGAAAGCCTCATCCAGCCAGCCCGGCACGCTCGCCCCGGTCGCCACAGCGAATTTGCGAATGCCCTTCCAATTCCCGATTGGGATAATCCCGGGAATAATCTTGCCGTTAATGCCCTCGCGCGCACAGGCATCGCGAAAGCGCAAGAAGGTCTCGGCCTCGAAGAAAAACTGCGTGATGGCACTATCCGCCCCAGCCTCGAATTTCCGCTTCAGCCAGCGCACATCGGCCAGAGTGTCCGCTGCATCCGGATGCGGTTCCGGATAGGCCCCCACGCGCAGCTTGAAATTCCCGGTCGCGGCCAGCGCCTCGATCAGCTCGACCGAATCGTCGAAGCCTTCGGGATGGGCCGTGAAACCGCCTTGTCCTTTCGGCGGATCGCCCCGCAGCGCGACCAGCTGGTTCACCCCCGCCTTGGCATAGCTGTCGGCAATCGCCAATGTCTCGGCGCGGGTTGCATCCACGCAAGTCAGATGTGCTGCCACATTCAGCCCGAATTGCGCGCCGATGGTCGTGACGGCTTCATGCGTCAGCGCCCGCGTCGTGCCGCCTGCGCCATAGGTCACTGACACGAAGGACGGATCGAGCGGTGCCAGCATGCGCACAGTGTCCCAGAGCCGGAAACTTGCTTCGAGCGATTTGGGCGGGAAGAATTCGAAAGACACTGTGGGCGTGGGCATTGTTGCTTCTCCATTCAGGACGCCCTCTTGTGCCATGCGCGCGAATGTGAAACCAATTCATTATCCTCAACACGATTATGAGCCGGACATGCATATCGAGTTCCGCCACCTGCGCACGATCAAGGCCATCCATGACGCGGGCGGTCTGGCCCGCGCGGCCGATCTGCTGAACATGACCCAGTCGGCGCTCTCGCATCAGGTCAAGGGGATCGAGGAACAGGCCGGGGTCGAGCTGTTCGTGCGCCGCTCGAAACCGCTGAAACTGTCGGCGGCGGGGCTGAAGATGCTGCGCGCGGCGGAAGATATCCTGCCGCGCGTGGCAGCCCTTGAAGAAGAATTCACCGGGCTGCGCAAGGGCAGTTCAGGCCGGTTGCATATCGCCATCGAATGCCATGCCTGTTTCGACTGGCTGTTTCCGGTGCTCGAACAGTTCCGCAAGGCCTGGCCGGATGTCGATGTCGATATCCGCCCGGGCCTCGCCTTCGACGCCCTGCCTGCGCTGCGCCGCGAAGAGGTCGATCTGGTCATCTCCTCTGACCCAGAGCAGATCGAGGGCGTGCAATTCCTGCCGCTTTTCGACTATGAGCCGGTCTTTGTGGCGGCGTCGAACAGCCCGCTGGCCGCGAAGGATTGGATCGGGGCCGAGGATTTCCGCGACCAGACCCTGATCACCTATCCGGTGGAACGCACGCGGCTGGATATCTTCACCCAGCTTCTGACCCCCGCCAAGGTCGAGCCGCGCGCGATCCGGCAGGTGGAACTGACAGCGGTGATCCTGCTGCTGGTCGCCTCCGGGCGCGGGGTGGCAGTGCTGCCTGACTGGGTGCTGCGCGAAGTGCGCTATCATTCGGATTATGTGACGAAACCGCTGACCGAGGGCGGGTTGACCCGGCGGCTTTATGCGGCGGTGCGCGAGGAGGATGCCAGCAAGCCCTTCATGGCGCATGTGCTGCGGCTGGCGCGAACAGAGCCGGTGAAGCTGCAGCGGGGGTGACGCTCATTTCCGCGCCCTCGGATCACTGCCCATGTGCAATTGTCGAGAAGTCCGTTTCGAACCGGCGCAGATGGCGCAGATTGGCCCGGTGATACCAGAGTGCCGATGCAAGAAACTGACGATGCAACTGCGCCAGCGGTTTCCGGGTTTCAGCCCCAAGACGGTCCGGCCCATGGTCATAAAGCAACCAATGTGACCGGTTCTTGCCATCCGAGCTTACGGACCAGAGCTTCGAGCCCCCGGCATAATGTACCAGCCGTGGTCCGGCATGGGTCGCAAGATAGGCGTTCTTCTTGCTGTATTGCCAGTTCCAGACCGGCGACAATTCCAGCCAGTCTGCGTGAAACAGCAGATTCAGGATGCTCTGATCATGGCGCGAGAGAAGATGGCGCTGGCGCTCTGCAATCTCCGCGATTTGCGCATCGCAGCCGCGCGCGCGCCAGGCTTGCGCGTCGATCATCAGCACACCGGCGTTGAAATAGGGCGCATGCGACAGCCCTGCGCCGATGAATTCGGGCACTTTCCGCTTCGGGCGATAGAGGTGATGTACATCCAGCACCGCCGCCAGCGCCTTGCCGGACATGGGCAGGTCCAGAAGCTGCGCGATCCCGGGGGCCGCGCAGAAAATATCGGTGTCGAGATAAAGGATCCGCGCATGGCTCCGGGCCAGTTTCGCGATGGCCGCGAGCTTCCAGTAAGTGAACCGCTGCAACCGCGCATCTGTGGGCACGGCCTGAACGATATCGTCGGGTGCGATGGGCAGATGCTGCGCGCCAAGCGCTGTCAACTCGGGTGAAAGCGGGGCGTCCGAGCCGATGAAGATATCCGTGTCGCGACTGCCAAAGCCCCTGATCTGCGCGACAAGGAAGGCTGCAGGGCCCATGAACTGATCATTGCAGGTGATGACGATGCAGGATGTGGTCATATGCGTTGCCCTCCGTCACCCCGTGGCCGCCGCGCGACTGAGGCCCGATACTGCTGCAAACCGGCCTGTGCAAGCAATAACCATTGTTTTTCCGATGCGATGACATGGCTCGTCTTTCTGCGATTAGCGGTCTTTAGCGAGCCCCCCTTGCCCTCCCCTGCCAGATCGCGCATTTTCCCCCCGACAGCGCTAACACCCACAGGACGAGGACAGCCCATGACATCCGCACTCGATCAACTGCGCAACATGACAACCGTAGTCGCCGATACGGGCGATGTGGACATGGTCCGCGCGCTCAAACCCGTCGATTGCACCACCAATCCCAGCCTCGTCCTGAAAGCCCTGCAAAACCCCTATTTCGCCGATATGGTCGCGCAGGAAATCGACAAGGGCCGCAAGTCCGGTGCCACGCCGCTGGCCGTGGCCGACGCACTGACCATCGGTGTGGGCGCGGCACTGGCCGAAGTCGTGCCGGGCCGGGTCTCGACCGAAGTGGATGCGAACCTGTCCTTTGACACTGACGCCTCGGTCGCCAAGGGCCGCGCGCTGATCGAGGCTTACGCCGCCCGAGGCATCGGGCACGAGCGGATCCTGATCAAGCTCGCCTCGACCTGGGAAGGCATCCGCGCGGCGGAAATCCTCGAAGGCGAGGGCATTAATTGCAACCTGACGCTGCTGTTTTCGCCCGCGCAGGCGCAGGCCTGTGCCGAAGCCGGGGTGTTCCTGATCTCGCCCTTTGTGGGGCGCATCACCGATTGGTATGCGAAAGCCGAGGGGCGCAGCTACACTGGCGAAGATGACCCCGGCGTGCAATCGGTCCGCAGCATCTATGCCGATTACAAATCGCGCGGCATCAAGACTGTGGTCATGGGCGCGTCCTTCCGCAACACGGGCCAGATCAGGGCCTTGGCGGGCTGCGATCGGCTGACGATCTCGCCCGCGCTGCTGGAAGAACTGGCCGCTGATACTGCGCCGCTGGAGCGTGTCCTGACCCCTGACCAGCCCGCCGCAGAACCGCGCGCCAAGCTGACCGAGGCCGAATTCCGCTGGCAGATGAATGCTGACGCGATGGCCACGGAAAAGCTCGCCGAAGGCATCCGCAATTTCGACGCCGATCAGCAAAAGCTGCTGGCCATGCTGGCCGAGCGTCTGAGCGCCTGAGGCGGGCTGACATGCTTATCGGCATAGACCCCCGCCTCAGCCCTGACGCGCTGGC
>SKSL01000276.1 GCA_007123015.1 Natronohydrobacter sp.
CTCCGGGTCAATCCGCCCCGACGCTGCACGCAAGAAAAGGTCCATCAGCCGCCTCAAATTGCCACCGGAAAACTATACCAGAGCAGGTATCAGGCGGGAATCCCCATTATGCAGAGGTCTTTTTGATATGTAGCGCCATGATTGTTCTGGCCTGCGTGTGTGAACAGCGACTTTTTGCTGGTGCTGCACAAGCATGGTGGCGATACGCTGCTCGCCAAGGTTGGTCATGATAACGATACCTATGCCTGAGCTGAAAGCCGCCGGATCGATACCCCACCGCGCACCGGCGCCGCGCAGATCGAGGAAATCCGCGAGTGGGTGCAACAGGTGTTCATTCAGTGCTATGCTGAAGAAACGGTCCGTCTTCTGCCTGAGAATGTAACGTGGTGGTCATCGGGGCTTGGACTTCTGGCAGCGTCAAAACCCAGCTCCCTTGGACAGTGTCCCACCTGTCGCTCAGACAAGGCCCAGGTCGTCAAGCAGGCTCTGTGCCGTGCCGTGGCTGATCAAGGCCAGGTCTTCGGATGACAGCCGGGATTTGGCGAGCGTCGTCTCATGCGGGAGATCGCGGAATATCGGCCAGTCGGTGCCCAGCATGATCCGGTCTGCGCCATAGAGCGCGACCGCGCACTCGAGCGCGCGGGGCCCCATCGAAGCGGTGTCGAACCACAATCGGCGCAACCGGTCAGTCGGAAAGGGTTTCTCTGGTGTGCGGTGGCGCGCGATGCTCTCCATCCGTTCGAAGATGAAGGGGATCGTTCCGCCGAGATTGATAATCTGGAAACGGATATGCGCAAAGCGATCGAGCAGGTCCGAGAGCAGAAGCGTCAGCACAACCTGCGAAGTCTGTGCCTGCAGGGCGACAGCAGATGTTCGATACTGTGGAAATTCCTTTGCTACCGGCTCAGGCATATGGCCTGCCATCGGACCGGGATGCAGCATCAGCAGCGCGCCGGTCGCATTGGCAGCTTCCAGCACTGGCAAGAGCGTCTGGGCGTCTCGGATCGTATTGAAATAATCCGACGGCAGGATCGCCCCGGCCAGTCCCAACTCCTGCCGGATGCGCAGCAACTCGCGCGCGGCAAGTTCTGGCTCGGCCAGGGGCAGGCCTGCCAGACCCATCAGCCTGCCATTCGTATGCGCCTGCAGATCGGACATCAAGTTGTTGAAACCCGCAATCGCAGCGCCAATCTCGGCGACTGGCAGCGCATCGAGACACAGCGCGCCAGGGAAGGTGAGCATCCGCCGGTCGATGCCAGCCCTATCCATCTGCCCCAGAACTGTTTCCGGCTTCCAGTGAGCCTCTTCAAAAGGGAAGGCGCCATTCATGGCCAGCATCTGCACCCCGCCATTGTCGTGGCGCAAGCAGGGCCGGGCGTCCCGCGCGCGCAACTCTTCGACCAGCCCGCCGCCGTAGAAATGGGCGTGCATGTCGATCATCGGCAGTCTTTGCATTTTCAGCCACCAGATAAATAGAAACTACTTTAGTCAAACTTAAGCATGGGCTAATGTATCGTGCAAGCGCATCACGCAAGGAGGGTCTGATGAACAGCGAGGGCTATATCCGAAATACATGGTATGTCTGCGCCCGGTCGCAGGATATCAGCCAGGCCCTGACACCTTGCGTCATTCTGGAAGAGAAGATTGTCCTTTTTCGCCGCAGCGATGGGACTGTTGCCGCCCTGGAGGATGCCTGCCCACACCGCAAACTACCGCTGTCCAAGGGCTCGTTGCAGGGCGACACGGTTGTCTGCGGCTATCATGGACTGACTTTCGACGGCGGGGGGCGCTGCGTTGCCGCACCGACTCAGGAAGGCGCTATACCTCGAAGGGCTCAAGTCAGAAGCTATCCGATTGAGGAGCGCTACGGCTTTGCCTGGATCTGGATGGGTGCGCCGGAATTGGCCGCGGCCACGCCGCTGATCGACATTCCCGAATATGACAATCCGGCGTGGGGGCGCACCGAGTGCGGCGCGCTGGATATTGCCTGCCATTATCTCTGGATCACGGACAACCTGCTCGATCCGTCACATGTGGCATGGGTGCATCTGGGTTCTTTTGCCGGGGCTGGAACCGACAATGTCGCGCTCGAAATCACGGAAGAAGAGGAGCGGGTTATTGTCTGGCGCTGGATACGGGATCGACCGGCGCCGCCTTACTACGCACCTTTCCTTGCCTTTGACGGACCCTGTGACCGCAAGCAGCATTACGAATGCCGGTTGCCATCCATTGCGATCAACAAATCCATCTATACGCCTGCCGGAACTGGTGGATCGGATGAGGGGCTGCCCGCTACGGCTTTCGTGAACTATTCCTACAATTTCATGACACCCGTCGATGCTGATCATTCGCTGTATTTCTGGTTCCAGCATCGCAACCAGCGCCCAGATGATGCCGAGATGTCCGCCTCGATGTTCGCCGGGGCGACGATGGCCTTCAACGAGGACAAGGATGTCCTTGAAGACGTCCATGCCGGAATGAAATACGCGCGCAGCCCCTATATCAATCTCGGGATCGACGCGGCAGCGATGCGCTTTCGCAAGAAGGTCGAGTGCCAGATCGCGGCTGAGCTGGGTTAATCAGCACGCGCCCTGCGCCTCGGACAGCAGCCAGTCGCGAAAGTCGCGCACACGCGGGACCGACAGCGCCTCGGGTGGGCAGACAATCCAATAGGCGAATTGCGACGCGGCCTCGCCCGGCAATGGCCGCACGAGCGTGCCGCGCGCCAGCGCATCGGCCACCAGCGGCGAGCGACCCAGTGCGACGCCAAGCCCGCGCTCGGCTGCCTGCACGACCATGTTCGACTGCCCGAAGCGCCGCACCCGCGCTGGCTTGGGCAGGCTCTGTCCGGTCTCGCGCGCCCAGAACTCCCATGTCGGAGGATTGCCGCCGAGATCGATGACATCATCCACAAGCAACGTGTGCCGTGCCAGATCCTCGACTGATCGCAGCGTCGGTCCCTGTGTCAGCAGATCCGGCGCGCAGACCGGAAAGAGGGTTTCCGACAGAAGCTTCTCGACATGCAGCCCTGCGTACCCGCCCAGACCATAACGGATTGCAAGGTCGGTCTCGTCATCGGTGAAGTTTGCAAGCGTTGCAGTGCTGGTAATCGAGACAGGGATTTCGGGGTGAAGCTGATCGAACCCGATCAGCCTGGGGATCAGCCAGACATGCGCAAACCCGGGCAGGCACGAGATATTTAGCGACAGAGGCGCGCCCTTGGCCGCGCGAAGCTCTGTGCAGACAGTCGTCACCAGTCCGAACCCCTGTTTGACTGCCGCCGCCAGCCGCGCCCCTTCGGCCGTTGTGGAAACGCGCCCACCGCCGCGTACCAGCAACCGTTGGCCAAGCCATT
The DNA here is from genome assembly GCA_007123015.1 of Natronohydrobacter sp. Lineage (GTDB taxonomy): Bacteria > Pseudomonadota > Alphaproteobacteria > Rhodobacterales > Rhodobacteraceae > Roseinatronobacter. The sequence continues at coordinate 3,356 of SKSL01000276.1, forward strand.
CCTCCAGTGATTTCACATGCTGACTGACAGCGCTTTGCGTGACGCCTAGTTCTTCGGCTGCGCGTCCGAAGCCGCGCAGACGCGCGACGGCCTCAAACGCACGCAGTGCCGTATAGGGAAGCAGGTTCGCCATATTAGCAAAGCTAACATGCTACATTATGGCTGCGCAATGGCACCGTTGAGCCGCGGTCGATAGACTTCGATTATTGTTTCGAGAGGTGCCGCATGGCCAGCATTTCTGCTTTCCCCGAAATTCCCTCCGATCTGCGTGCGGGAATCCTGAACATGCTGCGCGGCTGCGCCTCTCTGAAGTCGGGGCAGACCTTGCTGATCCTGACCGAGCCGCCCGGTACTATCCATTACGATCCGGGCCTTGCCCAGGCCATAGGCGCGGTGGGCGAGTCCATCGGGCTGCGCGTGCAAGAGCATGTGCTGCCCCATTGCCCCAAAGCCTCGCCGCCCTCTGATGCCGACATGCTGGCCATCGCTGCTGCCGATTGCGCCCTGTTTCTGACCCGTCGCGGCGACCAGTTGCGCTTTCACCCGGTCCTTGCGCAAACTGCCCCTGTGATGTGCTATGCGCTTGACCGCGCGATGTTGGCTTCGCATTTCGGGCGCGCCGATCATGCTGCGTTCCTCGAGCTGCTGAGCTGTCTGAATGATGCTCTTGCACAGGCGCATCAGATCCGCGTCAGGTGTCCGCTGGGGACTGATTTCGAAGGCCCCGGCGGGCGCTTTCCCGAAACGGGGGGCGAGGTGAGCGTCCGGCGCTTTCCGCTCTCGGTGTTCTCGCCGGTTCCGGCATCGGGCTATCGTGGCACGATCGCGGTTGCGGGGTTTCTGACCGGCACCGGCAAGAGCCGCTATGCGCCCTATGACGTGGCGCTCGCCGATACCCTTCAGGTCTGTTTTGACGGCACGCAGATCACCGGATTTGCCGGACCTGATGCCCAAGCGGCGCGCGCGCATTACGATCATGTCGGCGCGCTTCTGGGGACCGAGCCGCGTTTCGTGCATTCATGGCATGCGGGCATACATCCGGGCTGCGCCTATCACATGCAGGCCGGGGTCAATGTCGAGCGCTGGGGCAGTGGTGCGTTCGGAAATCCGCGCGTTCTGCACTTCCATACATGCGGCGCGGTCGCACCCGGTGAGATTTCGCTCAATGTGATCGATCCGACAATCAGGCTCGACGGTGTTGCGGTCTGGGAAGACGGCTGCCTTTACCCCGAACGTGTCGCAGGCGGGGCAGAGCTGCTCGCGCGCTATCCCGGTCTGGCCGAGCTTTTCGCGGATCCTGAAACCGAGATCGGCCTCGCGCCCTCGGGCCGCCTGAGCCTCGGGCCTAGTGCGCCAGCAACTGACTGAGGAATTGTGCGGCACGGTCCGTTTTCGGCGCTGTGAAGAATTCTTCGGGCGTGGCAACCTCGACGATCTCGCCTTCATCCATGAACACCACGCGGTCAGCCACCCGACGCGCAAAGCCCATTTCATGGGTGACAACGATCATTGTCATGCCGTCCCGCGCCAGCGCTTCCATCACGTCAAGCACACCCGCGATCATCTCGGGGTCCAGCGCCGAGGTTGGCTCGTCAAAAAGCATGATTTTCGGCTGCATGCAAAGCGCCCGCGCAATCGCAACGCGTTGTTGCTGTCCCCCCGAAAGCTGCGGCGGGTATTTCCCCGCCTGTTCAGCAATCCGCACCTTTTCCAGATAGCCCATGGCCAGCTCGCGCGCCTTGGTCCGCGACATGCCAAGGTTGCGCACCGGGCCGAGCACAAGATTGTCCAGCACCGTCATGTGCGGGAACAGGTTGAAGCTCTGGAACACCATGCCGACGTCGCGCCGGATCTGCTCGATCCCCTTCATGCCCGGCCGCACTTCCTTGCCATCGACCAACAGCGTGCCTTGCTGGTGTTCCTCGAGCTGATTGATACAGCGGATCAGCGTCGATTTGCCCGAGCCCGAAGGCCCGCAGATCACGACCTTTTCGCCCCGCGCCACATTCATGTTGATGTCATAGAGCGCCGAGAATTCACCGTACCATTTGCACAGGCCAGAGATTTCGACCAAGGGTCGCTCGCTTGTTTCGGTCATGATTGTCCTCAGCGGTTGGTACTTCGTCCGGCGCGGACCTCGAGCCGCGCAAAGACGAATGCAAAGAAGTAGCACAATGCGAAATACATCGCGCCGACCAGTATCCATGTTTCAAAAACCTTGGTTGTACTGGCAGCAACCTCGGTGGCCAAAAAGGTCAGCTCCTGCACGGAAATCAGCGAGATGATCGCGCTGTCCTTGATCAAGGTGATGAACTGGCCTGCGAGTGGCGGCAGGATCTTGCGGATGGCCTGCGGAAAGATGATGTCGCGCAGCAGGTTGAAACGCGACAGGCCAATGGCCCGCCCGGCTTCCCATTGACCTTTTTTAACCGACTGAATGCCTGCGCGCACGATTTCGGTGATATAGGCCGCTTCGAACAGCGCGAGGCAGATGAGCCCCGACAGGAAATTGCTGAACAGGCGTGGGTCGCCAAAGGCGAATCGGAAAAAGGCGTTATCGACCCATGGGCTGGAGGTGTTGATGTTGTTCAGCCCCAGCGCCGGAAAGACCTGACTGGCAATGAAGAAATAAAAGATGAAGATGAAGATCAGCGGTGGAATATTGCGGATAAGCTCGACATAGGTGCGGCTGATGATCCGCAGCGCAAGCGAATTGCAGGTGCGCCAATAGCCCATGATCAGGCCGATGATCGCCGCAAGGATCGTGCCCCAGAACGCCAGCCGGATCGTAGTGAACAGCCCCTGCAACAGCAGGTTGGCGACCCATTGTCCGGTTTCGGCATCGACACGGACAACGAAGCGCAGGACGCGGTGCCACTCCCAATTATAGACCAGCACCGCATTGACCCGCCACACCACATAGCCAAGCGCAGCCGCGACCAGTGCAAACAGCAACCAATCAACAACCGTCAGGCGACGGCGCGGCGGGGCAGGGGGTGGAGCGCGGCGGGTCATGTTTACAGCGAACCGTTCTTATTGGCCTGGGGCTACCTGATCGATCCAGCCTTCCTGGCTCTGGAACCAGTAATCGTGGCGCTCCTGCAGCCAGCCATTGGCCTGATTCACCAGAATCCAGTTGTTGAAGAAATTGAGGGCGTCATGCTGGCCTTTGCGCACGGCAAAACCTTCATTGCCACGGCTCAGATACGCGCCGTCAAGGGCAACGTGGATCAGCTCGGGGTTACCTTCGGCCCAGAAGGCAGGCTTGGGCGCACTGGAAATGACGGCATGTGCATTGCCGTTAAGCACTTCCTGAAAGGCCTGCGCGTCATCATCGAATTGCAGGATGTTGGCGCGCGGAAACTGGTCTTCCAGAATGGTGCAGCCGACAACACCGCGGCGGCAGGCCAGATTGACGCTGGTCTGGTTGAAGTCGTCGTGGCTGAAGCCGTCCGCCAGCGCATTGTTTGCAGCCATTCGCTGGCCGGAGTTGGCATAAGGGGCAGTGAAATTGACCGTCAGGTTGCGCTGCGGAGTGATCGACATGCCGCCGATGATGACATCGAAATTCCCCGCGATCAGCGCCGGGATGATCCCGCTCCATGCGGTCGGCACGAATTCGATCTCGACACCCATGTCTTCGGCGAGCTTTGTCGCGACATCGATCTCGAAGCCCATCAGCTCGCCATTGGCGTCACGCATGGCCCAGGGCACGAAGGTGGACATGCCCACCATCAGCTTACCGCGCCGCTGGATCGTCTCCAGCAGGTCATCGGCTTGCGCCGGGGCCGCAGGGGCCAGCAGGCCCGTCACGGCGACAGCCGTCGCCGCGAGCATGGTCTTCAGTTTTGTTGCAAGGGTCATTTCAGTCTCCTTTCCTGTTGGGGCAGTTCTTGGGTCAGCGATCAGACTTGTTCAGATACCACTCAAAAAGTGTCACAGCGAAAGACAGCGTGACGGTCAGCGCCAGATACATGCCGGCAACGATGAACCAGACCTCGAAGGCCATGAAGGTATTTGACACCAGATTGAGGCCCTGTGTCGTCAGTTCCGCCAGCGCAATCACGCTGACAATGGCCGAATGTTTGATGGTCGAGATCAACAGCCCGGTCAGCGGAGGCAGGATCAGCGGCAATGATTGCGGAATGATGATGTAGCGGTATTTGTCTGCAGTCGACATACCGACTGCATCAGCGGCCTCATACTGTCCACGATCCACTCCGCGCAGGCCGCCGCGGATGATCTCGGCTGCGAAGGACCCCTCGAACAGGGCAAGGCACAGGACCCCGGCCCAGAACCTGTCCAGGCCGATGATCGGGGCCAGCACGAAATAGACCAGAAAGAGTTGCACCAGCAGTGGCGTATTGCGGATGGCTTCCAGATAGACAGTCGCGATGATCCGCCCGGCAAAGGACCCGGACATGCGCGCCAATGCCGTGACAAAGCCGATCAGCACGGCCAGAACGCCGGCAATCGAGGCAATCTGCAATGTCATGATCAGGCCGCGCACCAAGGGGCCCCAGATGATCTCGCCATCGATGACGCGGTAAAAGAAGGGCTGCACGCGGAACCATTGCCAGCGGTAATCCATCGCATCGATCCCGCGCCAGATCAGCCAGCCAAGAAACGCAAGCACAAGTCCGGCCTTGGTGATCTGCCAGAAGACGGACAGCATGCGCCCTGTATCAAACCCCTTGGGGGGCGCTTTGCGGGCAGAAGACAAAGCCTGTTCCATGGCACCTTGGCGTGTTGCGAGGTCGCTCCGTACAATTGCAGAACTATCCAGCGCAAATCATCACCCTGTCAACAAAATATGTCCGCCACATGCATTTTTGTTATTGACGGCGCTTTTCTGCTTGTTGTTTCATCACTGGACAACCTCACGCTTTATGCGCCAACTCATGTCATGAGATTGACCTTTCGTCAGATCGAGGCCTTCCAGCATGTGATCGCCTCTGGATCGGTTACAGATGCGGCCGCTGTTCTGGGCGTATCGCAACCTGCCGTCAGCCGATTGCTGGCCGATCTGGAAACACAGGTCGGTTTCCGGTTGTTCCATCGTGCCGGGCGCAATCTGAACCCGACGCCTGAAGCGCGGATGCTTCTGGATACCGTGCGCCGTGCCTTCGGTGGGCTGGACCGGATACGCGAAGCCGCCGAGGCCATCCGCGATTTTCGCGCAGCCCCATTGCGGCTGGTCACCACTTCTTCCTTTGCAGTACGCGTCTTGCCCGATGTTGTGGCGCAATTCGCCCAGCGCAGACCGCAAGCCAGCATCGCGCTCGATGTGCAATCCACCGATGACGCCGTCGAATGGCTGACGCTGGATGCCTATGATTTCGGCTTTGCCTGTGGCCTTTCCGGCAATCCGAGGCTCAGTCGCTGCGATATCCTGCATGGCGAGGCGATGTGTCTTGTTCCCGTGGGCCATGCGCTGGCCGAGCGGGCGGAAATCACCGTGACCGACCTGCAGGATCAGAGCCTGATTTCCTACCGGGCAGATTCGCAATTCCGTCATCAGGTCGATGCCTTGCTGGCAGAGCATGACATCCGCCCTGTCATCCGCTACGAGGCGCGCACGACAGAAGCGATGATCCGGCTTGTCGAACGCGGGCTTGGCCTGGCGCTTGTCGGAACGGCCCGGGCCGAAGATTACGATATGTCGGGCTGCCGCATTCTGCCATTCAAACCGAAAATGCGTTACACGTTGCGGCTGATCTGGAACAACAGTCGCGAACTGACAGCAATCGCCGCTGACTTTGCTGCGATGATCGAAGAAATGACCGAAACGGGCAAGATCGGATGAGTCGCCTCCGGCTTACAGTGGATTTGCAACGTCTCGGCCGCCAGAGCGGCGACCTGATGGTGCCATGGTCCGACAATTACAACCCTCTGGGGCGTTATCCGGTGCCTGTGATCACGCTGGCCGGTGCTCCCGGCCCGGTCGTGCTGATCCTTGGCGGGGTGCATGGCGATGAATTCGAAGGGCCGAGTGCGATCATGCGCCTCGTGCGATACCTGAAGCCCGAGGACCTTCGCGGTCGCTTGATCATGATGCCCTGCGCGAATGCTGCGGCCTTTTCGGCCAGCAGCCGCTGCTCGCCGCTGGATGACAGCAATCTCAACCGGGCTTTTCCGGGTGATCCTGATGGCTCCCCCACAGCCATGATCGCCGACTGGCTGCAAAGCTGGATGATCCCGCAATGCGATGCCGTGATCGACCTGCATTCCGGCGGCAAGGCCTCGGTCTTTGTGCCCTGCAGCTTGCCACAAGCGGGCATAAATCCCGCGCTCGACGATGCCAACATGGCGCTGGCCACTGCCATGGGCCTGCCGGTGATCTGGCAGTTGGGCGCGCAGAACGATGACAGGTCGGTCAATGCCGCCTGCGCCCGCGCAGGTGTTCCTTGTGTGGCTGCCGAACTCGGCGGTGGCGGCGGGGTCGATCCGATGATCACCGACATGGCCGAGGCCGGGTTGCGCCGTGTGCTGCATCATCTGGGGGTGCTTGGAAGCGCACTGCCACTGCCCGAGGGCGCGAATGGCGCGCGGGTGGTCGTTTTTGATCCCGCCGATCATGTCATGGCCCCCGCGCGCGGTTTGTTCGACCGCCGCTGCCGCGCCGGGGACCGCGTGGCGCAGGGCGATCTGGCGGGCTGGCTTCATTTCCCCGAGGAACCCGCGCGTGACGCGATGCCATTGCATTTCCCGCAGAGCGGGCTGGTGCTGGCACATACGGCGCGCGGCCTGATCGACCGGGCCGAAATGCTGGCACTGGTGGCGCGCGACGTGGTCTAGATGATCTGCCGAAGCTGCGTGTCGACATATCGGGCGAAGGACGGCTCGACGCCGAGCATCCAGTCATCCCCTTCGCGCAGCACCAGCGCGCGCAGGCCGAAAGCATCGGTTTGCGCCACGCTATCCTCGGCAAAAGCGGTCGGGTGCAGATCGAGCGGGCAGGCGATGGACATCGCAATGCCTGCGTCCTGCCCCGACAGCGTGAAGAAAGCCTGTGTATCCGAAATCAGCGTGATCGCCGCGTCATGGCTTGCAGCCTCCTGCGTCAGGATGGCCTCCAGCCCGGTTTCTGCGTCTGGCGGGGCCATCAGCCACCAGCGCGCGGGGCCAAGCCACATCAGCGTGCTTTGCCCTTGCCGCACAAGACTGCAGGGCCGGGTTGGCAGGTCCGGCACGATGCCTTGCAGGCGTGCGGCCAGTGCTTGCCGGGTGCCGCGCAGATCGAACAGCGCGCGCCTTTGCGGTTGTGATATGCGGATGTCATATGCCATGGCTCAGCTTCTCATCCGCAGGCCTTCGGGGTCGTGAAAGACCGGGGCCACCACTCGGGCGGCTATGCAGCGTTCCGGCAGACGCACCTGCACCACCTCATCCAGTCGCGCGCGCCCATTGACCAGTAGCGCCAGCCCGACACGCCGACCAAGGCTTACCGAATGGACACAGGCCGTCACCAACCCTTCCGAGGCGATGCGCTGCCCGTCCGGTGTGATCGGTGCGCCTTCGGGCATATCAGCGCCGGGGTCCTCAGGGATCAGCCCGACCAGTTCGCGCCGTGGCTTCCCCGACGCACGCCGCAGCAATACCGAACGCAAGCCGATGAAATCGCCCTTCTTGCGCGCCATGGCCCAGCCCATGCCCAGATCATACGGATCAACCGTGCCATCGGCCTCATGACCAAGTGACAGAAAGCCCTTTTCCACGCGCAGGACATGATTGGCCTCTGACCCGATGGGAGTGATCCCCTCTGCCGCCCCGGCGTCCAGCAGCGCCGCCCAGAGCGCCGGCAGATCGCGCGGGCGGACATTGATCTCATAGGACAGCTCACCCGTGAAGCTTACCCGTGCAACCCGTGCAGGCAACCCAGCCACCAACCCCTCGCGCAAGCCCATGAAGGGCAAGGCGGCAGTCGAAAGGTCCATATCGGTCAGCCGCCCGAGCACGTCGCGGGCCAGCGGGCCGCAGATGGTGGCGTTCATCCATTGATGGGTCAGATTGGTCACATGCACGCGCCAGTCCGGTCGGTCGATCTGTAAGATCTTTTCCA
>SKSL01000233.1 GCA_007123015.1 Natronohydrobacter sp.
CGTGACGGGGGCGGGCCGGAAGGAATGCGCATCATATCCGGGCCCTAGCACGCCTGCGCGCGACCGTCACGGCAAATCCCGGACCATCTCGCGATGCGCAATCCCGGCATCCAGATATTCCGGCCCGACCGCCCGAAACCCGAGTTTCTCATAGAACCCGATGGCATGGGTCTGCGATCCCAGTTTCGCCTGTGCGACACCCGGCAGGTCGCGCAGGACGTGCAAGGCCGCTGCGATCAGTGCAACACCGATTCCTTGGCCGCGATGGTCCCGCAGAACGCAGACGCGACCGATCTTCCCGATTTCGCCACTGATCAAAATCCGAGCGCAGCCAATGGGTTCTACACCGTTCTTCGCGATCAGATGCAGTGCCTCGTGATCGCGACCATCCACTTCCTCGGCCTCGGGCACCTGCTGTTCCTCGATGAACACAACACGCCGAAGCGCATGGCAGGTGGCCAGATCATCTGTCAGACCGACCTCAAGGCTCATGCGAAAAAGCCCTGCAGGATACGTGAATAAACTGCCTTAAGTGTCTGAATATCGGACACATCCGTATATTCGTCGACCTGATGCATCGACCGCCCTACAAGGCCGAACTCGACGACGGGACAATGCTCCTTGACGAAACGCGCATCCGATGTCCCGCCCGACGTGGACAGGACCGGCGTGATCCCACATTCCGCCGCCACAGATTGCGCCACCAGATCGACCAGCGGGCCGGGCGGGGTCAGGAAACTCTCGCCTGAGACATGTATATCCAGATCAAGCTTTACTCCGCTGTTTTGTATGTATTTATCTGCAATCGCGCGAAGTTGCTCCATCAGCGACGCCCCGGAATGCAGATCGTTGAAGCGGATATTGAACACGGCTTTTGCACTGGCCGGAATCACATTCGACGCAGGGTTGCCCACATCAATCGTCGTCAGCGCCAGAGTCGAGGCATCGAAATGCTCCGAACCCTGATCCAACTCCTGCTGCGCCAGATCATTCAAAAACGCCACCAGCACAGGCAGCGGGTTTCGCGCCCGGTGCGGATAGGCGGCATGCCCCTGCACGCCCGTCGCGGTGACTGTGACCGTCATCGACCCGCGCCGCCCGATCTTGATCATCTCACCCATCACATCCGGGCAAGTGGGTTCGCCCACCAGACAGGCCGTCATTGCCTCGCCCTGATCGGCCATCCAGTCCAAAAGCGCGACTGTGCCGTCGGTCCCCGGCCCTTCCTCATCGCCAGTAATGGCCACGATCACAGCCCCGTCGGGCGGGGTTTCACGTACGAAATCCACAGCTGCCGCGACAAAAGCCGCCACACCCGATTTCATGTCGCAGGCCCCGCGGCCCCAGATGCGGCCCTCGGCGATCTCGGCCCCGAAAGGCGCGCGCGTCCAGTCAGCGGGGTTGCCCAGCGGCACCACATCCGTATGCCCGTTGAAACCGAAGCTGCGCGGATGCCCCTTCGCGCCCCAGCGCGCAAACAGATTGGGCGTGCCGTTGCGGTCAACCCGCGTGCAGGTAAACCCTGCCTGCGACAAGACCCGCTCCAGCAGCACCAGCGCGCCGCCCTCTTCCGGCGTGACCGTTGGGCAGCGGATCAGATCGGCAGTCAGCGCAACCGGATCAATCGCTGTCGTCATCACTGAACCACGTCTTTTGCGCGACAATCACAGCATTCTCGGCCAGTGCGCGCGCCATAAGCTCGCGCTCTTCCTCTGGGATTGTATCCCCGGCGGCCAGACGTTCATCAAGTGTTCCGTAGCTGGTCACATCCAGAGGCGCGACACCTGCGGTTTTCAGCACAGCAACTGATTCGCGCACGGCCTCGGCCTCGTCCACGCCACTTGCATAGAGCAGAAGCCCTGCACCACTCGCGTTGTCAGGCAGACCGTCATCCGGGCTGCGGCCCAATTCGACCAGCAAGGTATAAACCTGCTGCGGGCGTTTGGCGGATTTTTCGGGTCTCTGGGCCATGGCGCGCATCCTTTCGTCCTGTCCTGTCAGGAAAGCCGCGCCAAGGCAAGACCTGCCATCCGCTTGCCCCATTCGGCATAGAGCGCCGGCCCCGGATGCAAGCCATCATGCGCCAGCCAGCGCGGATCTGGGTCCAGATCGAAGGGGACATGCACAGCACGGCATTGCGCACAAACAGCTTGCAAGCCTGCGTCCAAGACTGTTGCGCGACGGCCCAGATAGCCACGCAAGGGCTGGGGGAAGCTTGTGAATTCACCCAGCGGGGGAACTGCAGACACAAGGATATGCTGCACGCCATGCTGCGAGCGCAACGCGTCTATCAGCGAACGCTGGCGCATGGCGAAACGCCGCGCGCTTGTCTGGCGCAGCACATCATTCACACCAAGCGCCAGTACGGCCACATCAAACACGCCTGCTTCATGCAACATGCGCCGGGCCTGCGCTGTCGTCGCGCCAGAGCGGGCAATGACTTGCCATGCGACTTCAGCACTTGGCACAAGATGCTGCAGCATCTGCCCGATCAAAGCCTGATCTTGATGGGCCACGCCTACCCCAGCCCCCGAGGAATCACCCAGAATCAGCAGCCGCAGCTGTGCCCCCTGCCCATGCGTCCCGCAACGCGGTCCCAAGGCTTCAGGCAACCGGGCAGTGCGCGCGATGACATATGCGGCCTGAGCGACATAAACGGGGGAAAGCAGACTGTCCTGGATGCGCATGACGTGGCAATAGGCTGTGCAGGGCCGCCTGTCACCCACCAAGACTGGCCCCCGACGCGACGTTTCGCTATGACAGCTGCAAAACCATCCCCGAGGCCCTGCCATGCCCTATACGATTGCCGAGATCGCCCATGCTCTGGGTCTGACCGCACAAGGCGCGCTGGATCTGGTGATTACCCATGCGGCAGAGCCTGCGCAGGCTGGACCCGATGCGCTGGCCATGGCCACGACGCCGAAATACGCAACCGGGCTGGCGCAGGGTCAGGCACGGGCTGCGATGGTCTGGGCCGGGGCCGATTGGCGCGCGATGGGGCTGCAGGCCGCGATATTCGCCCCGCGCCCACGCTGGGCCATGGCGGGGGTCTGCGAAATGCTGGATCCGGGCTATGATTTCGGCGAGGGCATCCATCCGCAGGCCTATGTCCATCCCAGCGCCGAGATCGGTGCAGGCGCGCAGATCGGACCCTTTACCAGCATCGGGGCACGCACGACAATCGGCGCGGGGGCGCGGATCGCGGCGAATGTGACTGTGGCCGAGAATGTGGTGATCGGTGCGGATGTGATCTTGCATGCGGGCGCGCGAGTGGGCGCGCGCTGTGTCATCGGGGATCGCTATATCGGCCAGCCGAATTCTGTCGTGGGCGGCTGTGGCTTCAGCTTTGTCACGCCAGAGCCATCGGGGGCGGAAGATGTGCGCGCGACGCTTTCGGGCGAAAGACAGGTGCGGGCGCAGAAATGGCACCGGATCCAGTCGCTGGGCGCAGTGCGTATCGGCGATGATGTGGAGCTTGGCGCGAATAGCTCGATTGACCGGGGCACGATCCGCGACACCGTGATCGGATCAGGCACCAAGATCGATTCGGTCTGCCAGATCGGCCATAATGTGCAGATGGGCGAAGATTGCATGATGTGTGGCATGGCCGGGGTCGCAGGCTCTGCCCGGATCGGCAATCGTGTGCTGCTCGCGGGCAAGGTCGCAGTGAATGACAATATCTTCATTGGCGATGATGTCATCGTGGGCGGGGCCAGCCGGGTCTATACGAATGTGCCTGCGGGGCGCACCATACTGGGCGATCCGGCAACCAAGCTGGAAACACAGTTGGAAATCCGTAAAGTGCTGCGCCGCCTGCCGCGTCTGAGCGCGCATGTCAGCGCCTTGCACGACGCCGTATTCGGCACGACACAAGCAAAAGACAAAAGCTGAGCCTTGCCCGCTGCGCGCGTGACCTTACCTATGCTGCGCAGGCAAAATACCGGGAGAGGCCAATGGACGGTGCAATGATGACTGAGACCAGTTTCACCCCGGATGCGGCCCATCAGCGTGCCTTTCGCGATGCATTGGGGCGCTTTGCCACAGGTGTCACTGTGGTCACAACGCGCACGGACCATGGGCCGCTGGGGATCACAGCGAACAGTTTCGCAGCACTTTCACTTGATCCAGCACTGGTGATGTGGGCGCCGGGCAAGTTTTCGCGTCGGTTCGGCGTTTTCGCCGAAGCGCCCTGTTTTGCCATTCATGTCCTTGCCGAAGATCAACTGGCGCTGGCCGAACATTTCGCCGCGAATGGCAGTGATTTCGATCTGCCCGATCTGGTTGAAAGCGCGGATGGCGTGCCGCTGCTGGCCAATTGCCTTGCGCGCTTCGAATGTCAGCGCCATGCTGTCTATCCCGGCGGGGACCATGCGATTGTGGTGGGACAAGTCACACAGGTCAGCACGCGCGACGGTGCCGGGCTGAGTTTCTTCGCGGGTCAATATGGCCGCATTGACGCAGGCTTGCGCTAGGGACGCCGACAGTCCAGAGTGTCAGAGATTTCTGACAGGGGGCGCGCGTGACAGAGCCGAAACACCTTATCCTGCTGGGCCCAACGGGCACCATCGGGCGCGCAGTTCTGCAACAGGCGCTGGCGGATGGGCTGCAGGTGACATGTGTGACGCGTCGCAGCTCTGCTTTGCCGGAAGGGGTCGCGCAGGTTGCAGTCGATCTGGCGGATCCACTGGCTGTACGGCAGGCGCTCGCAGGGCTTGGGGCAGATGCCGTGCTGTCCTGCATGGCCTCGCGCAACGGATCGGCACAGGATGCCTGGGCCGTGGATCATCGCGCGCAATTGCACGTTCTGGATGCGGCAAAAGCGGCCGGGATCGCGCAATTCGTGCTGCTATCGGCCATCTGCGTTCAGAAACCGCTGCTGGAATTCCAGCGTGCGAAACTGGCCTTTGAAACTGCCTTGCAACGCTCAGGGCTGGAATGGTCCATCGTGCGGCCGACGGCGTTTTTCAAATCGCTCTCCGGGCAGGTCGCGCGGGTGCAGGCGGGCAAGCCCTTTCTGTTGTTTGGGGATGGCGAACTGACCGCCTGCAAGCCGATCAGCGATCGCGATCTGGCGCGCTACCTGCTGGATTGCCTCATTCTGCCAGACCGCTGGGGGCGCGTCCTGCCCATCGGCGGCCCCGGCCCGGCGCTGACCCCCCGCGATCAGGGCGAGATGCTCTTCGAACTGGCCGGCAAGCCTGCGCAGTTCCGTCGGGTTCCTGTCGCTCTGATGGATGGGATCATTGCGCTCTTGTCAGGTCTGGGGCGGGTCTCTGGGCAGATGGCGGCAAAGGCCGAATTCGCCCGGATCGGACGCTATTATGCCACAGAATCCATGTTGGTCTGGGATGCCGAAACGGGCCGCTATGACGCCGACGCGACCCCGGAATTCGGCACTGACAGCTTGTGCGATCATTATGCGGCCATGCTGCGGGGTGACAGGCGCGCAGATCTGGGCGAACATGCAGTCTTTTGAGGCACAAGCAGGGGGGCGCTGCCCCCCGGTCCCTGCGGGCCCGCCCCCCGGGATATTTTCACAAGGATGAAAGCCCGGGGGGCGCGGGAACAGGATCAGAAGGCGGGCTGGGTCTGACGGCGGCGCTGTAGCAGGATGACGCCCAGCAGCAGAAGCAGCGCCGGGATATAGAAAAGCTGCTCAGGCATCCGATCCGCCGGGCGCTGCACAGAGAGCAGTTCGACTTGTTGCGCAGCATAGAAGTCGAAGTCATTCAACGCTTGCTGGAAGGGCGAGCCGAACATGGGCTCGTCAAGGATCATCCGATCGCCGTCCGGCATCAGGAACAGGCCCGAAGTGCTGACCCGTTGTGCAGGCGGCGTGTCATCAATATTCAGCACCTGAGTTGTGCTGCGCATATTGCCGGTGGCGAAATCGGGACCGCGAATTTCAAGGCGCAGCTGGTCGCCGGGCTGCGCTGAAGTCAGCACCTCTTCAAAGCTGATCCCCGGGATACGCTCGAATTCGGGCTGGATCCGGTCAAGCCAGAAATTTGGCACGAAAAGCGTGAAGGCGACGAGCAAGAGAGCCGCTGATTCGTAGAGTTTCGAGCGTGCCAGGAAATAGCCCTGGGTTGCGGCGGCAAAGAGCAGCATGGCGAATGTGGCGATCACGAAGATCATGGCCGCCTGAAGCAACCCGGCCGTGGTGCCCATATCGACCCCGTAAAGGATCAGGGTGGGGTTGTAGATGAACAGGAACGGCAGCGCGAGAGTACGCAGGCTGTAGAAAAACGCCTGAAACCCGGTCTTGATCGGATCGCCGCCCGACACGGCCGAGGCCGCGAAACTCGCAAGCCCCACGGGTGGGGTCACATCGGCCATCAGACCGAAATAGAACACGAAAAGATGTGCGGCGATCAGCGGCACCAAAAGCCCCTCTTGCGCGCCCAGACTGACGACAACGCTCGCCATCAGGGATGAGACCACGATGTAATTTGCCGTGGTCGGCAGGCCGAGGCCCAGGATCAGCGAGAAGAGACCGACAAGAAGCAGCATCAGGAAGAGATTGCCGAAAGCCAGCAATTCAACCAGTCCAGCAAGTTCCGTGCCAATCGGCGTGCGGGTCACAGTCGCCACGATCACACCTGCCGCCCCTGTGGCCACAGCAATCCCGATCATGTTGCGCGCCCCTGTGATCATGCCATCGACCAGATCATTCAGGCCGCGGCGCAATTCAACCAGAACATTGCCCTCGCCGCGCATCAGCGCCTTGATAGGGCGTTGGGTCAGGATGATGAACAACATCACCAGCACGGCAAAATAAGCCGATTTCGCAGGGGATTGGCGTTCCACCATCAGGAACCAGACCAGCACCACGATGGGCAGTATGAAATGCAGACCCGTGGGCACGACTTCACGCATGACCGGCAGGACAATCTTCTTGTCATTCGGGTCATCCAGTTCCAGCTCAGGGCGCCTGGACGCAACCCATAGACAAGCCAGATAGATGCCCAGAAGCACGAGCAGGATCACTGGGCCGGAAATTCCGGGAGCGACATCGCGCAGCAGACCGATTGCGGCAATCACGCCATAAAAGATCGCGCCTGCGACAACGAACCCGATTGCCGTCTTGAGCAACATCTGCAGCAGGCTCGCCCCCTGCCCCAATGCCGGGATGCCGTTCTTCAGCGCTTCCAGATGGACGATATAGATCAGCGCGATATAGCTGATGACAGCCGGGATGAAAGCGTGTTTGATCACTTCAATATAGGAAATGCCGACAAATTCGACCATCAGGAAGGCTGCCGCGCCCATCACAGGCGGCATGATCTGGCCATTGACCGAGGAGGAGACCTCGACCGCGCCGGCTTTTTCAGAGGTGAAGCCCACACGCTTCATCAGCGGGATGGTGAATGTGCCAGTGGTGACCACGTTGGCAATGGAAGAGCCCGAGATCAGACCCGTCGCGCCCGAGCCCACCACAGCGGCTTTCGCAGGGCCGCCGCGCAAATGGCCCAGACCTGCAAAGGCCATCTTGATGAAGTAATTGCCCGCCCCGGCCTTGTCCAGCAGCGCCCCGAACAGCACGAAGAGGAAGACGAACGCGGTTGAGACCCCCAGCGGGATGCCGAAGACACCTTCGGTCGAGAGCCATTGCGTATTGATGATGGCTTCAAAATTGCGGCCCTGATGCGCGATCAGATCAGGGATCAGCCAGCCGCTGCCGAAATAGCTATAGGCCAGAAAGACACCACCGACGATGGTCAGTGCGGGCCCCAAGGCGCGGCGCGAGGCTTCCAGAAGCAACAAAAGTCCGATGGTTCCGACGATGATCTGGGTCTGGCTCGGAAGACCTTCGCGCGCTGTGCTGGAAATCTCGCGCGAGAACCAGAAGACGTAAAAAGCGCAGCCCGCTGCCAGCGCAGCGAGAATCCAGTCATACCAGGGGATGTAGCGGCGCGGCGAGGATTTGAAGGCAGGATAGGCAAGAAAAGCCAGAAACAAGGCGAAGGTCAGATGCATGGGCCGGGTCTGATCCGAGCCAATCACGCGCAGGCCGGGAATATGCTGCGCCCATTGGAATTGCAGATCAGCGATCCAGATCTGAAAGACGGACCAGGAAAACGCGACCACAGCGATCAGCAGCGCAACCATCCGGTTGCTGGGATCGCGACCGCCTGAATCGGTACTGGCAACCAGATCCTGCAGGTCTTCATCTGAAAACTGGCGCCCTTCGGGCTGCTTCTGGGCAGAAGACATGCAGCGATCCCCCGTCGTGATAAATATATGTCAGGAATGAAAGACGCGCCGCGTGTCGGGCGCTTGATTGCGCGGCGCTTGATTGCGCCGCGCAAGATCGTGCTTCAGTCGATCAGACCTGCTTCGCGGAAAAACCGCTCGGCCCCGGGATGCAGCGGCGCCGACAGGCCATCGCTGACCATTTCGGCCGGGTCAAGATTGGCAAGCGCCGGGTGCAATGCGCGGAACTGGTCCAGGTTCTCGAAGATCGCGCGCGCCACCTGATAGCCCATCTCTTCACTTACAGCGTCCGAGCTGACGAAAGTCGCGCCGACACCGAAGGTGGTGATGTCTTCATCGGTGCCACGATACATCCCGCCCGGGATCGTCGCCATACGGTAATAGTCACGCTCTTCTACCAGCGCGCGGATGGCGTCGTTATCGACATTCACCAGCACTGTATCGCAGGCTGTGGTCGCTTCCTGAATTGCCCCCGAAGGATGGCCGACAGTGTAGACAATCGCATCCACGTTATTGTCGCACAGGGCCAGCGACTGCTCGGCGGGCGGCAATTCGGTGGCTTGCGCGAATGTGTCCATAGTCCAGCCCATCGCGTTCATCACGACATCCATCGTGCCGCGCTGGCCAGAGCCGGGATTGCCGATATTGACGCGCTTGCCGGCCAGATCATCGAAGCTGGTGATCCCGGCATCGGCGCGGGCGACAACTGTAAAGGGTTCCGGATGCAGTGAGAAGACAGCGCGCAGCCCTTCAAACGGTCCGTTTTCTTCAAAGCGCGAGGTACCGTTGAAGGCGTGATACTGCCAGTCGGACTGCGCCACGCCGAATTCCAGCTCGCCCGAGCGGATCGCGTTGATGTTGAAGATCGACCCGCCTGTCGATTCCACCCCGCACCGAATGCCATGTTCGGCGCGGTCGCGGTTGACCAGACGGCAAATCGCACCGCCTGCAGGATAATAGACACCGGTCACACCGCCTGTGCCGATCGACATGAAAGTCTCTTGTGCCAACGCAGTGCTGCCCATCAGCAAGGCGGCACCCATGACCCCGGTTGCTAGTGATTTTCTCATGTAATCCTCCATGTTTATCGCTGTTCATTCGTGACAGCTTCAGCTTTCAGCGTCAGTCGCGATGCGATCCATCGCAAGTCAGACATAGCCCAAGTGGACTTCGGCAAAATACAGGAGTCAACCCTCAAAGCGCTTTGAAAAAGCTGCGCTCTGGTAAAATTATGATATATCGGGATTTAACTGTACTGCCGCGCAAGGATTTTGCGAAAGCGCATTAAAGCGTGACAGGCAGCCTGCTGCCCATTGCAGAACCGCTCTGCGCCCAGCCTGTCACAGTCAGTTACAAAGGCAACCGGTCTTCGGCGATGCCGACAAACCACGAGCAGCCGAAGGGCATGACCTCATCATTGAAATCATATTCCGGATGGTGCAGCCCCGGCCCTTCACCCGCGCCCAGCACGATATAAGCGCCGGGGCGTTCTTCGAGCATATAGGCAAAATCCTCGCCGCCCATGTTGTAGCCAGCTTCCAGGCACTGGCCCGAGACATCCAGCGCCACCTGACGGGCAATCGCTGTCTGAGCAGCGTGATTGACCATGACGGGATAACCGTCGAGGAACTCGATCTCGGCCGCGGCACCGAATGCCTGGGCTGTGCTGGTCGTGATCTTGTGCAAGCGATCCGCTGCCAAACCGCGCAAGCCTGCATCATGCGTGCGGATCGTGCCACGCAAGATCACGCGTTGGGGAATGACATTGAAGGCCTCGCTATCTGTCCGCACCCCGCAGACAGACAGGACGATATTCTGCGTCGGATCCGCATTTCGGCTGGCGATGGATTGCAGCGCAAGGATCACGTGGCTGGCCGCGAGCGTCGGATCGAAGGTCGCATGCGGTTTGGCCGCATGGCCACCCTGCCCTTCGATGGTGATACGAAACTCGTCGCAGGCCGCATAGAAGGCCCCTGCGCGCAAGTTGAACTCGCCCAGCGGATGGCCGGGCCGGTTGTGCATGGCATAGACCTCGGCGATGCCGAACCGCTCCATCATCCCTGTGTCGCACATGACCTTGGCCCCGGCCCCGCCCTCTTCGGCAGGCTGGAAGATCAGCGCGACCGTGCCGTCGAAATGACGCGTCTCGGCCAAGTACTGCGCGGCCCCCAAAAGCATGGTGGTATGGCCGTCATGGCCGCAAGCATGCATCTTGCCGTGGCGAGTTGAAGCATAGGGCTTGCCTGTGGCTTCATGGATCGGCAGCGCATCCATATCAGCCCGCAGCCCGATCACCCGGCCAGAGTCGCGCTTGCGCCCGTGGATCAATGCCACGATCCCTGTGACGCCAATGCCTTCATGCACTTCATCGCAGCCAAAGGCGCGCAGCTTCTCGGCCACGATCCCGGCTGTCCGGTGACAGTCGAAGCCCAGTTCAGGATGGGCATGCAGATCGCGTCGACATTCGGTCAGCTCTGGCATCATCTCGGCGAAACGGTTGCGAACGGGCATGGGGTTCCTGTCAGTTGGCTCTTGATCCGCAAGCTAACCCGGTGCGGCGCAGGCGGCAAGTGCAGGCGTCAATCCTCGAAAAGTTCGGACTGCCCGTCAGGCAGATCGAGATCGGCATCATCGCCATCGGGTGGCGCAGCACCCGGCATGGGCCGACTGTCCAGAAGCCCCGCTGCGCGCAATTCCTTCAGGCCTGGCAGATCGCGTGGCGTTTCCAGCCCGAAATGGTCCAGAAACGCATCGGTCACGACAAAGGTCACAGGCCGCCCCGGTGTCATCCGCCGCCGACCCAGCCGCACCCATTCCATTTCCAGAAGCTGATCAATCGTCCCACGCGAGACCGCAACGCCCCGGATTTCCTCGATCTCGGCGCGCGTTACAGGTTGGTGGTAGGCAATAATCGCCAGAGTCTCGATGGCCGCGCGCGAGAGCTTGCGTGTCTCGACCCGTTCGGATTGCATCAGCCAGCCCAGATCGGGCGCTGTGCGCAGGGCATAGGCATCGCCCACGCGCACCAGCGTCACGCCCCGTCCGGCATAACGCGTGCGCAGATGCCCCAGCGCTTCTGCCACATCGCAGCCTTCAGGCAGACGTGCTTCGATCTGGGGCAACGTCAGAGGATCGGCACAGGCGAAGAGCAGCGCCTCGATCATGCGCTCCTGTTC
>SKSL01000100.1 GCA_007123015.1 Natronohydrobacter sp.
CGGCTTTGGGGATCGCGCGGCGGTCAGGCGGGATCTGACAGAAATGATGATGAACCCTGCCAGAAGATAGCGCGCAAAAAACTCAAATGTTTCCGGTCGCAAGAGCTCTGCCATCTTGCTAGCTCTCGCCTGCCATCAACTCATTCACGATGCGCCGGATGATGGGGCGGGCCTCGGCTTCGCGCATGCCGGGGCGCAGACGGGGGTCATAGAGGATCCGCAGCAATTGCTCGTCCAGGACTGTCAGCACGGCAAATTCAGCCGTGTCATTGAACAGCGACGGTCGTGCGCGCGGGCTGTCATTGGGCAGGCCCATGCCTTGGGCCAATTCCTCGAAATAACAGGCCTCGCGCGACAGATCGGGCAATTCGGCGCGGATGATGGCCAGAGCATCCGTGTAGGTATCGGCCCCGCTGCGCGAGAAGGCCAGCACAAGGCAAGAGACCGAGAGCGGCAGATCCCGCACCAGATCGAGTGTCACGGAATCCAGCCCCGGGATCAGCCGCTGCAGGCGCGGGCCGCTTGCCCTGCGCTCTGCTTCATCCAGCACCAGCACGTGGAAATTCCCGCCACGCTCGACGCGCGACACAGGATGCCCTGTCAAATCGGCCAGCCGTGCTGCAAAGCGGGTGACAAGCGCTGTGTCTGCGGCCCGGATCCCGGCGGGCACTGACGCACCGAAGTCAAGTTGCAGGCGCACCGGCGCGTCCCAACGGCGCAGGCTCGAAGGCGTCTTCTGTTCGATCACGCGATTGCCCGCGAGCACATATTCTTCGTGCAGCGCGACGCGCACGAAGACATCTTCGATCAGATGCGCTGAAACCGGCAAATCGCGCGGCACGCGGTCGCGCCGCAGCAGGCCCTGTGACAGTCGCTGCTGCTCAAGCGCTGCAAAATAGCGGCCGATCTGGCTGTCAGGGGCCAAAGGCGTGGCGACAGGCGCGGCCAGTGCAGGTCTGGATTCCGGTACTGCGCTGCGCTCTGGCGGTGCGTCTGGCGGGGTGATGACAGGCTGCATACAGCCGGTTATCCCAAGCGTCGCCGCAAGGACCGCACAGCGCGTCAACCGCGGCAAATCCGGGCAAGACAGGCCTCTGCGCTTTGCCCGGACCATCCGTTTACCCGTCCGTCTTTGCAGCCGCGTCACTGCTCTGCGACCGCGCCGAAGTGAGCGCCGTGCGCAACTCGGATTCCATCTTGGTCAGCTCTTCCTCTGCCGCCGCCCGTTTGGCGCGGCCATCATCGGCAATTTTCAGACTGTCCTCGATGGTGGCGATCAGGGTCTCGTTTGCCTGTTTCACAGCATTGATATCAAAGACCCCCCGCTCGACTTCTTCGCGGACTTCACGATTGGCTTCGCGCAGGTTCTCGGCATTCGAGGTCAGCAGCTCATTCGTCAGATCATTCGCCGCCCGCACGGCCTGCGCGGCCTCGCGCGAGCGCTGGATGGTCAAGGCTTGCGCCAGTTGGGTTTCCCAAAGCGGCACAGTATTGACCAGCGTCGAGTTGATCTTGGTCACCAGCGATTTGTCATTTTCCTGCACCAGCCGGATCGAGGGCAGGGATTGCATCGTCACCTGCCGGGTCAGCTTCAGGTCATGCACCCGGCGCTCCAGATCATCGCGCGAGGACCGCAGATCGCGCAATTCCTGCGCCTTGAGCACTTTGTCATTCTCAGGCGCCGCCGCGACTTCGGCCTCTTTGGCCGGAATGTCATTCGCGTCCAGATCCTTCAGCTTGGCCTCGCCAGCGGCGATATAGAGCGCAAGCTCATGATAGAATTCGAGGGTCTTCTCATACAGCTTGTCGAGCGCCTTGATGTCTTTCAGCAACGTCGTCTCATGGCCAAGCAGATTTCCAGTGATCCGGTCGATCTGGCTTTGCACAGTGTTGTAGCGTTCCTGAAACTTCGCGATGGGGGCCGCCTTGCCCGTCAGCCGCTCCCACCAGCTGCGCTCGCGCCGCGTATCCAGTTCCGAGACCGAAAAGCCGCGCAGTGTCGTAACCATCTCACGCAGCCCGTCACCGGCCGGGCCCAGATCCTTGTTCTTCACATCGGCCAGCATGGACTGGCTGATCTGCTGCAAATCCATCTGCGCGCGCGACCCGAACCCGATGATCGTGCTGGTCTGGCCCATATCGATCTCGCCCATCCGCGCGCGGATCGCCTCGGCCTCTGGCGCAGGGGCCTCTTCCAGCGGCACAAGCGCGGTCGCAGGCTCCGCCAGAGGCCTGTCCATCAGGGCATCGATCTCCCCGGTCAATGTCTCGGCCTGTTGGCGGATTGTCTCGGCCATGTCTTGTCCCTCTCCAGTTGGTCTTGGCGGCAACATCCTGTCCCGCTTCCGTATCACTCTGTCGGACGCAAACCTTCGCGGTCAAGCCTTTCGCGCAGCACTTCGATTTCGATTTCCAGATCTGTTCGGTCACTTTCCAGAAGCGCCTCGCGCCGCAGTGTGAAGCGCTGCTCCAGATCATCGAGCAGCGCCTCATATTCGGCACGCGCTTGCGGATCCGGGCTGCGCGCATGGAGCTCAGCGAATTTCACAGTCGCGTCACGCGCGCCCAGCAGATACAGGCCCAGATACCGCCGCGCCGAATTCAGCCGACGCGGATCATTCTCGATGGCGCGAAACAGCGGGCGGATCGTGGCGCTGAAACTGTCGATCCGCCGCGACAGGGTGCGGTCGCCACTGCGCTTGATGGCCTCTGCCATTTCGGCGAGATAGGTTTCTGCCTCTTCCACAGCTTTGGCTGCGCGGTCAGTCTCAAAAAGATCGACGCCCTCCATGCCCTTGTCGCGCAACGGATCGGAGCCGAATGCCCCGAAATGCAAAACGCCCCCCAAAGCCCCGAGCAGAAGCGCTGCGCCGGGACCTGCGGAAAACGCGGCCAGGCCCAGCCCGAGCCCCATCAGCACAGAGCCGAAAATCTTGCGTGGAATGGCGGGTTTGCGCGCCACGCTGCGCGCTGCATAGGCCGCATGCGCCAACACCCCTTCACGGGTCAGCCAAGCTGCCAGCATCAGCACCGCGAAAGCCACCAGATTCAGCGTCAGACCAAGGGGCGATTTGAAGAATCCAGTGATTGCAAACACGAAAGGCAGCACGAAAAGCAAGTTGACACGCGCGCCCACCGGATGGGGACGTGTCGGCGCGGTCGGGGTGGATTGCGCAGAGTTGGGACTATAGCGCCCGCCGAATCGCTGGCTCATGCTTCATCCCCCGATCACGGCCACGTAAAGGATCAGAGCAACCAGCAAGACAAAAGACGTTTTCTGCAACCCTGTCGCGGACATGCTCCGATACTCCTTGACGATAATGCGACAAGTATAGGCCAAGTCCCGCGACGACGAAAGCCACTCTTCGGCCCTCTGACCGATAACCTGAGCCCCTTCGCCCGCGCGAAGCTTCAGTGCATTCACCGGCGCGTATCGTCGCTTTTGCGCGATTTGCGGGACGCAGGCGCAGCGCGTGGCTTCCCCGCTGCCTTGCGCGGTTTGCCCAATGGCGGTTTTTCCGGGGCGGCATTCGGATCGTGCCCCAACTGTTCGCGCAAGACCCGCGCCTTGACCTCGTCCACGGCCCCCTTTGCCAGAGTGCCCAGTTGAAACGGACCATAGCTGACGCGGATCAACCGGTTCACGCTCAATCCCACTTGCGCCAAGGCGCGCCGGATCTCTCGATTGCGCCCTTCGCGGATCCCGATGGTCAGCCAGGCATTCGCGCCTTGCTGCCGGTCAATGCTGACGATCATCGGCTGGAAACGCTCTCCATCTATGACCAGACCTTCGCGCAAGGGCGCAAGCAAGGCATCAGAGGGCGCGCCATTCACGCGCACGCGATATTTCCGCAACCATCCCGTGCTCGGCAATTCCAGCTTGCGCTTCAAGCCACCGTCATTGGTCAGCAGAAGCAGCCCCTCCGAATTCAGATCCAGCCGTCCCACAGACAGCACGCGCGGCATGCCCTCCGGCAGGTTCTCGAAAACCGTGGGGCGGCCGGCTTCGTCCTTGGTGGTGGTCACCAACCCCAGAGGCTTGTGATACAGCCACAGCCGCGCAGGCTCTGCATCAGGCAGGGGTTTGCCATCCACACTGATCCGGTCGTGCGGGCCGACATTCAGCGCGGGGCTGTCGATGCGCTTGCCATTGACCGCCACGCGCCCTGCAAGAATCATCGTTTCTGCCTCGCGTCGCGACGCCACACCTGCGCGCGCCAGGACCTTGGCAATCCGCGCCCCTGTTTTTTCAGCCCCAGACATGCCCTCGCCTTTTCATCCTTGTCCAAATATCCTGGGGGGAGGGCGGCTTGCCGCCCCGGGGGGCAAAGCCCCCCGCTCAACTAAAAGACTTGGGGCAAAGCCCCCCGCTCAACTAAAACCCTTCGGGCAAAGCCCCCCGGCTCAACCAAAACCCTTCGGGCAAAGCCCCCCGCTCAATCAAGAAACTTCCGGCAAGGCCCCTCGGGTTTCTTTCCCACCATCTTCAAAGCGCGAGGCCCTCATGGCCGCCAGGTCAGAAAATTCTCAATCATCCGCAACCCCGTTGCCTGTGATTTCTCGGGATGAAACTGTGTTCCGATGACATTACCACGTGCCACGATCGCTGTCACTGGCCCGCCATAATCGACATGCGCCAGCAGATCGCCGCGATCGGCGACATGGAACTGGTAGGAATGGACGAAATAGGCATGATCGCCCTGCGCCACACCTGCAAGCACAGGATGCGCGCGATCAATCACCAGATCATTCCATCCCATATGCGGCACTTTCAGCCGCGTCTCAGCAGGCGCAATCCGCTCGACTGAGCCCCCGATCCAGTCCAGCCCGGCCACAGGCTCGTATTCCTGCCCTGATGTCGCCAGCAACTGCATGCCGACACATATCCCCAGGAAGGGCACTGCACGCTGCTGCACGGCCTCTTCCAGGGCCTCGACCATGCCATCGACCGCGTCCAGGGCGCGCCTGCAGGCTGGAAAGGCCCCGTCGCCGGGCAGCACGATCCGATCCGCGCGCGACACATCCTCGGGGCGCGAGGTCACGATCACGTCACCCCCGCCCACCTCCTGGGCCATGCGCAGAAAGGCCTTCTCGGCAGAATGCAGATTGCCGCTGTCGTAATCGACCAGAACTGTCAGCACGTCACAGCGCCCCCTTGGTCGATGGAATCGCATCGCCCTTGCGCGGGTCGGGCTCGACCGCCATGCGCAAGGCCTGCGCGACCGCCTTGAACGCGGCCTCTGCGATATGGTGGGAATTGATCCCGTGCAGCTGATCGATATGCAGCGTGATCCCGCCATGGCTGGACAGCGCCTGAAAGAATTCGCGCACAAGCTCCGTGTCGAATGTGCCGATCTTCGCGCTTGGGAAGGTGACATTCCAGATCAGCCAGGGCCGCGCGGACAGATCGAGCGCGCAGCGGATCTGCGCATCATCCATCGGCAGGTGACAGGCCCCGTAGCGCCGGATGCCGCGCTTCTCGCCCAGGGCCGCGACCAGCGCCTGACCCAGTGCAATGCCCACATCCTCGACTGTGTGGTGATCATCGATATGCAGATCGCCCGAGGCGCGGATCTCCATGTCGATCAGCGAATGGCGCGCCAGCTGGTCCAGCATGTGATCGAAAAACCCCACGCCCGTGGCACAGCGATAGGAACCGCTCCCATCCAGATTGATCGAAACCGTGATTTCGGTCTCGGCCGTCTTGCGGGTGATCACAGCCTGACGCATGGGCGCTCCTTCTTCATATCCGGGGCGATCTATAGGCGCTTGCACCGCATGGGGGAAGGGGGCAATCATGCACCGGAACAGGCAAGGGGACCCAGATGACCATCCATATCGGCGCAGAACCCGGCGAGATCGCAGAGACGGTCCTCATGCCCGGCGATCCGTTGCGGGCAAAATGGGCTGCAGAGCAGTTTCTTCAGGATGCGGTCTGCGTAAATCAGGTGCGCGGCATGCTGGGCTATACAGGCACGTGGCGCGGCCATCGCGTCACGATCCATGGCTCGGGCATGGGCATGGCGTCACTCTCGATCTATGCCAATGAACTGATCCGCGATTACGGCGCGCGCACGCTCATCCGTGTCGGATCCGCCGGCGCAATGCAGCCTGACCTCGCGATCCGCGATATCGTGCTCGCGCAGAGCTGCACCACGCTGACGAGCCCGTCGCGCGGGGTGTTTCGCGAGTTGAATTTCGCCCCTTGCGCGGATTTCAATTTGTTGGCTGCGGCCCATAAAGCTGCAACAGGGAAAGGCATACGCGTGCATGTCGGCAATATCTATTCCTCTGATGTCTTCTATGACGAGCGGCCCGATCTGAACGAGATCATGACCCGCCATGGGGTTCTCTGCGTCGAGATGGAGGCAGCTGAACTCTACGCTGTCGCTGCCCGGCATGGCGCGCGGGCGCTGGCGGTTCTGACCATCTCGGACCATCTTCTGACCCATGAAGCGCTGCACGCCGCCGCGCGCGAACAGAGTTTCGGGACGATGATCGAACTGGCGCTGGAAGCTGCGTTCATCTGACGGTCATACGGCAAAGACCAAGCTTGTCCGAAAGCTGCGGTCACATCCAGTAAGCCAGATGCGCACCGCCCGGTAAGGTGCGTGCTCAGCACGCACCTTACGTCACAACACCTCACCCTCCAAAGACCGATTAAACCATTTGCAAATTTTCAGAATTTGCACAAAACTTGTGCTTGTCTCGAGGTGATGCGCGCAGCAACTGTGACTCTGCCCTGACAAACTCGTAGACGGAATAAGTCGCGTCCACAGCAAAAGGTGTCCCATGCTTCCCCGCACTCTGACGGCTACGCTTGGCCTATCAGTCCTTGCCTTCTCTGCACAGGCCGAGATGGCCATGCCCTTCGCACTCGATTGGCGCTTCGAGGGGCCGTCGGCCCCGTATTTTGTCGCCATTGAACAGGGCTATTTCGCCGATGCCGGACTGTCTGTTGAAATTACCGCTGGACAGGGCAGTCTCGATGCAATCCCGAAAGTGGCAACCGGGGCCTTCCCGGTCGGATTCGCCGATATCAACAGCCTGATCAAGTTTCTGGACCAGAATCCGGACGCCCCCGTGATCGGGGCCATGATGGTCTATGACAAGCCGCCCTTCGCCATTGTCGGGCGCAGATCGCTCGGTGTCGAAGTGCCCTCTGACCTTGAAGGCAAGACCCTGGGTGCGCCGCCCCCTGATGGGGCCTTCGCGCAATGGCCGATCTTTGTCGCAGAGAGCGGGATCGACGCCTCCACCATCACCATCGAGCCAGTGGGATTTCCCACCCGCGAGCCCTCGCTTGCTGAAGGCACAGTTGATGCAGTCACCGGGTTCAGCTTCACATCTTTCCTGAACACAGCCCGTCTGGGCGTGCCGGAAGAGGACATTTCGGTCATCCTGATGGCCGATCATGGGGTAGATCTTTATGGCAATGTGATCATCGTCAATACTGATTTCGCGGCGGAAAACCCCGAAGCGGTCTCGGCCTTTCTGGAAGCTGTGGCCAAAGGGGTTGTGGACACGATCGCAGATCCCGCAGCAGCAGTCGCGGCAATCGAGCCGTTCAATCCCGCGATGGATCTGGAACTCGAACTGCGTCGTCTTGAACTTGCCCTGCGCGACAACATCATAACCGAATGGGTGCAGGCGCATGGCATGGGAACGATCGACCCGGACCGTTTCGCCAATTCACTGGAACAGATCCGGCTGACCTATGAGTATCAGAATGAACCAGAGGCCAGCCTGTATTTCACAGATGAATTCCTGCCCGAAGGCGGGTTTTCGCTCAAGTGACTGTGCGCGGGCCAGCATATCCTGCTGGCCCCATCAAGGCCGGGTTGAATGACACAGCTTATCGAGATCAAAGGCGTGCGCCACGCCTATCAGACTGAAGCAGGCCCGCTGCCCGTGCTTGATGGTCTGGAAATCGCCGTGCCCGAAGGCGGGTTTGTCGCGGTCGTCGGCCCTTCTGGCTGCGGGAAGTCCACGCTGACGCGACTGATCGCCGGCCTGATGAAGCCCGATGAGGGCGAGGTCTGGCTGCATGGCGAGCGCGTCAAGGGGCCACGCGCGACAGTCGGGATGGCCTTTCAGAACCCGGTTCTGCTGGAATGGCGCACGATCCTGAAAAACGTGCTGCTGCCGCTGGAAATCGTGCCGACGAAACTGACCAGGAAGCAGGCCGAAGAGCGCGCGCGCTTTCTGCTCGCGCTGGTCGGGCTGGAAGGCTTTGAAGAGAAGCGCCCCTCGGAACTCTCGGGCGGCATGCGCCAGCGCGCCTCGCTCTGCCGCGCGCTGATCCACCAGCCCGATGTGTTGATCCTTGATGAGCCTTTCGGCGCGCTCGATGCCTTCACGCGCGAAGACCTCTGGCAGACCATGCACCGGGTCAAGGAACGCGAGCCCTTCACGGGCGTGTTGATCACCCATGACCTGCGCGAGTCGATCTTTCTGGCCGATCAGGTGGTGGTGCTCTCGGGGCGGCCGGCACGCACGCAATATGTGCTTGATATCCCGTCGAGTGGCCCGCGCACGCTCGAGGACCTTTACACGCCCATCGCCGCCGAACAGTTGAACATCCTGCGCCACCAGATCCAGATCGCGCAGGGCCGCGCACCCGCCGAGAAAGCTGCCCCATGAACAAGCATCTGCGCGCCATCGCGGTCCCGCTCATCGCCATAGCCGTCTTGCTCGCCTTCTGGGAGTGGCTGGTCTGGTTTCATGGCTGGCCACGGTTCAAGATGGCCGCACCGTCCGATCTGATCCCGGCGTATCAGCGCCATTGGAACCTGTTTCTGACCATGGGCTGGCAGACACTCTGGCGCACTGTGGTAGGGCTGCTGCTGGCGGTCCTGTTCGGCACGATTCTGGGGATGATCATGGGGTTTTCGCGCACCATGCGCGACGCGCTTTACCCGATCCTTGTGGGCTTCAATGCTATCCCCAAGGCGACCGTGGTGCCCATTGTCGCGCTGATGTTCGTCGGCCAGCATGATTTCAACACGATCCTTCTGGCCTTCATGATCTCGTTCTTTCCCATCGCAGTCTCGGTCTCGATCGGCCTTTCGACTCTGGAACCCGAATACCGCGACATTCTGCGCTCACTCGGGGCCTCGCAAGCAACGATCTTCTGGAAGATCGCGCTGCCCAAGACCCTGCCGGAATTCTTCGGTGCGCTGAAAGTCGCCGTGACGCTGGCCTTCATCGGCACCAACCTGATGGAGATCGTCAGCCCCCACGGGCGCGGTCTTGGGGCGCTCTTCGATTCAGGCCGCACCAATTCCGATTTCCCGCTGATGTTCGCTGTGCTGATCGCCTTGGCCTTCCTCGGGATCGTGCTCTACTACATCGTGGTCGCGCTGGAAAAAATCTTCGCAGGCTGGGCCGAACGCGCCCCAAGCTGAAAGGCGCTTCTTGTGTTTAATCCTTGCACAAATATCCATGGGGCCTGTCTGCGCAGAGCAAAGCTCCAGCATGCAGGCAACGGGGCCATAAGCCATTGCTTTTCAGTTGTCGAATGAAACCTGATCTTTTCCCTACGCAACCAGAATGCCATCCCATGGCGTGACATAATCCAGTGAACAGCGACCAGCGCTTTCGCGATATTTAAACAATTTCCTTATTGGGTTGGCCGTATAGTACTTTAGCGGGAAAATATTCTATATTGCTGCACAAGCGAAACAGGAGTCGCCCCATGCAGCACTATCCCGTCTTTCTGGACATGACCGAAGCCCGCGTCGTCATCGGCGGCGGTGGCGAGATCGCGCTGGCGAAACTGCGCCTGCTCCTGAAAACCGATGCTCAGATCACCCTCTGCGCCCCGGATTTCACGCCCGAGATCAAAGCCCATCACCCCCGTGTCACGCTTGTCCGCCGCCCGCTTCTCGGCTGCGACCTGCACAGCGCGCGGCTGGTTTACGCGGCCACTGGCGATGCCACGGAAGACGCCCGCATCGCGGTCCTTGGGCGAAAGGCGGGGGCGCTGGTCAATGTCGTGGACAATCTCGCGGCCTCGGATTTCCTGACCCCGGCCATCGTGGACCGCGCGCCAGTTGTCGTTGCCATCGGCACTGAAGGCGCGGCCCCGGTCCTCGCGCGCAAGATCAAGGCGCATCTGGAAGAAGTCCTCCCCGCCTCGCTGGGTATCCTCGCCCGCATCGGCAAGGGTTTTCGCGCCATGGCCGAGCATCTGCCCCAAGGCGCGCGGCGGCGGGACTTCTGGGCCGAGTATTACGACACGACAGGCCCGCGCGCGCTGACACAGGGCGGCGAAAAACAGGTCGAACAGGCGCTGGATGAGCTACTTTCGCGCCACCTCGCGGCCCAAGCCCCCGAAGGTCATGTCGATTTCGTAAGCGCTGGCCCCGGCGATCCCGACCTTCTGACGCTCAAGGCCCGCAAGCTGATCGACCGGGCGGATGTGGTCATCCATGACCGGCTTGTATCGCCCGAAATCCTGGAACTCGCCCGGCGCGAAGCCGTGATGATCTCGGTCGGCAAGGAAGGCTTCGGCCCCTCGACCCCGCAGGCCGAGATTCACCGGCTGATGATCGCGCATGCCGGGCAGGGCGCGCATGTGGTGCGGCTGAAAGGCGGCGATGCCTCGGTTTTCGGGCGTCTGGATGAAGAAACCGCAGCACTCGATGCCGCGCAGATCCGCTGGCAGGTCATCCCCGGTGTCACTGCGGCATCGAGCGCGGCCGCCAGCATCGGCCAGAGCCTGACCCGGCGCGGGCGCAACCAGTCGCTGCGGTTGGTCACAGCCCATGACATGCAGGGCTATGCAGATCACGACTGGCACAGGCTGGCCGCCCCCGGCGCAGTCACAGCGATCTACATGGGCAAGCGCGCGGCGCGTTTCGTGCAAGGGCGCTTGCTGATGCACGGCGCCAGCCCCGAGACGCCCGTGACTCTGGTCGAGAATGCCTCGCGCGCGGATCAGCAGATCGTGCCGACGACCCTCGCGCATCTGCCCAAGCAGGCCAGCCAACTCGCTGGCCCCGCCATCATCCTGCTGGGTCTCGCCCCGAACACAACAGCACAGACCGCAATCACCTTGGAGCAAGCCCTATGAGCCGCCGCTTCACCCCCTCTGTCGTCACTGCGAATGACCTTCTCAGCGGCGATGTTATCTATCTGACCCCGCAAGGCGACTGGTCGCGCATCCATGCCAAAGCCGCGCTATTCACCGACCACAGCGCTGCGGAAGCTGCGCTTGCAACTGCGCAGGCGCAAACCGGCCTGTTGGTGGGCGCCTATCTGGCCGCTGCACGGCGCGGCGCGAACGGCCCCGAACCCACGCATTTCCGCGAGGCGTTTCGGGCGCGCGGTCCGTC